>NZ_JACIET010000017.1 GCF_014197015.1 Niveibacterium umoris | reverse complement strand
GGCCGCCGGCTAACAATTCCGTCAACGGGACGTCAAACTGCTACGCAGTTTGGTTCCCTTCGCTGCGCTCCGGCGCCCGTTACGTCAAACGTTAGCCATCAAAAGTGAAGCGCCTCCACGACATTGAAGGTCAGTTGCAACTGCTCCACACGGAGCACGGCGGCAAACAAACCGCAGCGCTGTCTGGCTATCGTCCGACCCATCGCCTCTACGACAATTACTACACCACCGGTTTCCACGAGTACCCAGACACTGGTCAGATATCGCCCGGCGAAACGACAAGGGCTCTCGTTTGGCTAGTCACTCCTGAGGTCTATCCGAGCTCGGTTTGGGTTGGTCGAGTACTGCCGGTATGCGAAGGTACGCGCCCTGTTGGCAAACTTACGATCACAAGAGTCCTCAATCCAACTCTCGTCGGAAACCCAGAGACCTATTCACCCGTTTGGGTCGAGCCACCCGGTTTTCTCAATTCGGGGGGCGAGGAATGACGGCTAACCAGTCCGTCAACGGGACGCCAAAATGCTGCGCATTTTGGTTCCCTCCGCTGCGCTCCGGCGCCCGTTACGTCCAACGTTAGGCCAAGCATGAGCGAATCAGCGTTCATCCGGAGCATTGACTGCAATTTTCCGTATGGCCGTCCAGTTCAATGGCGGCGTGTAGTGGCCCGAGCCTGCTCCCTGTCTGCCAACTCAGCATTTATGGTCATTCATGAGCTCTGTCGCCCGCCTCGCGGCGCCAAACCCTCCGAAGAGTGCGCACGAAAGATCCTTGGTCATCTTCTAAAACGCTTCAAACATCCGTTACTCCATTCATTGCAGCCAGTCATCGAGAGCCATATTCAAGGCAAGCATCTGCCGGTTGCCAAGGCTGCGCACCTTATGCGCCAAGTGGCTCGCTACCCTGGTCAATACAACGCGCTGTCCATTTGCTACTTCTCGTGCAACGACAAGCTCGGACTCCTTGAACCAATCTATGACCGCATCGTCAGTGACTGGGCCTCGGCCTAACCAGTCCGTCAACGGGACGCCAAAATGCTGCGCATTTTGGTTCCCTTCGCTGCGCTCCGGCGCCCGTTACGTTCAACGTTAGGCAAATTCATGTCGCAAGCTGAGAAAGTATGTAGAGCCTGCGGACGAACAAGGCCCGCTGTAGAAGAGTTTTGCCCGTACTGCACT
>NZ_JACIET010000016.1 GCF_014197015.1 Niveibacterium umoris | reverse complement strand
GGCCAAGTGAGCAGCCCAAAGTGGAGCGAAACTCGGACAGGCCTCAACGAGGACTTCAATTGCTTGCGACTTCTCGATCATGGGACGGCTAACGTTGGACGTAACGGGCGCCGGAGCGCAGCGGAGGGAACCAAACTGCGCAGCAGTTTGGCGTCCCGTTGACGGACTTGTTAGGCGATTCCTGCATATGCACCTAGCACGGGTTGTTGGAGTTTGAAGTCATCAGTGGCTTCAGGGTGCCAAGGGAAATACCCCTGCGTTGAGGGCCAGACCACTTGATATAGTGGGAATTGGGCTCCTTCGTAGAACCAGAGAGTAGAAAGAACATAGTTCTCGTACTCGCTGCTCGGCACAGCAACGAAGAGAGCCGAATAGTCGTTGAGCAGTTCGCCCGTTGGGGCGCCCATATCAAATGGTTTTCCCTCTGCCGCCGCCTTTGCCGCAATGCTAAGAACGCCGTGAGCGGTCTTCGGAGGTAGGCCAATAACGAGCAGCTCAGGATGGCCGAATGAGTGGAATAGGCCAACTGTGTATGTAAAGCCTGGTTCGCCGTCTTCCGCTGAGATGCTGTTGCAATGCCAACCGTGCTCGGCAATGTTATTGAGGAGCCGTCGCTCAAATTCGTTTGACGACGTTGATCGGGTCATGGTGAATCGCCTAACGTTGAAAGTAACCGGCACCGGAGCGCAGCGGAGGGAACCAAACTGCGCAGCAGTTTGGTGTCCGGTTGACTGCACTGTTAGGCATCGGTTTCCGAGGGTTTACAGTCATTCGAGCTCCGACTCGTAGACAGTGGCTTCGTACTCGCTTTCATTGCCTAGCACAGGAAAGTATGTCAGCACCATTGGCAACCCATCGGCGCCGGTAAAGCCCTGATCAAGGACGAGTAAGTCTCCGACACGCGGTATGCGGCACGCAGGCGAAAGAACCCTATAGCGCTCCGCTGGCAATTCCACCAAAAGCCGAGCGCGATGTTTGGGTTCAGTGCTCATGGTTCGACGCCTAACGTTGGACGTAACGGGCGCCGGAGCGCAGCGGAGGGAACCAAACTGCGCAGCAGTTTGGCGTCCCGTTGACGGACTGGCTAGGCAATGGCTTGACCACTTGAGCCTTCAGCATTTGACAGCCGCCGTCTGAGCAAAAGCGCGCAGAGATTGGATACGGAGCATATGCAGACGGATGCTATTGCAAGATATGGAAGACCAGCCAAATTCCCCGCCTGAACTAAGCACAGAACCAGGAGAACCAGAATAGCCACAAGCATAAGACCATTCGTGCCAATGGAGAGCATCGAGAACTGGCGGCGGAACCTCTGGGTTGTCAATGCAAGTAGGCTACTAACAGCCATTGTTATGAAGTAGAAAGTGGCGAGGAAATTGTAGTGTTTCTGCGAGCTCGCAATATGCCAAACCAATGCCAATAGAATGTAGCAATTGCAGGCAATTGCAATGCCTCGCAAAGGAGCCAAGGAAACGGCCCAAGGGCCCCGTGCATGCTGGATGGAGTGGCGCGATTTCGGCGGAATATAGAGATTCTCGGGCATGCTCAATGGGCTATCGCCTAACGTTGGACGTAACGGGCGCCGGAGCGCAGCGGAGGGAACCAAAATGCGCAGCAGTTTGGCGTCCCGTTGACGGACTGGTTAGGGCGTTGAC
>NZ_JACIET010000015.1 GCF_014197015.1 Niveibacterium umoris | reverse complement strand
GTCAACGCCCTAACCAGTCCGTCAACGGGACGCCAAACTGCTGCGCATTTTGGTTCCCTCCGCTGCGCTCCGGCGCCCGTTACGTCCAACGTTAGCCGCTATGTTCGGATTAGAAGCGTTTGTCATCTTTGCCGACTACAACCAGTTCTTTCTGCTTGATGACGCGCTTCAACCGTCATATCCCGAACACATCCCAGCGGGTGCGTTTGAGCAACGGGTTCAAACTCTCCCCAATTTGCTCGCCATTTACACGGCTTCTGCCGGCAACGTCTCGGTTTCAGTGGTTACGAATGAAAATGAACCGGAAGTTTCGCTGGAGGCTTGGTCACACGCCGTTCAGGGTGCAATTTCAGTTCCATCGCGGCGCCTCTTGCTTGCTGGTTGCTCCGACTATTTACCCGAGTGTCCACGCGTTTCCGTCCCGGCAACGGACTGTCGGTTCCTGCTTGTCGGTCGCGGCTTCGAACATGGGAGTGCCGAGGAATACCGCATTCACTTGTGGCCAGGACCTCAGCGCAGCACATTCGTTGTTAAGCAATATGACGTTCGCCGCGGCTAACAGTGCAGTCAACCGGACACCCAAACTGCTGCGCAGCTTGGGTTCCCTCCGCTGGCGCTCCGGTGCCGGTTACTTTCAACGTTAGCCTTATGCATCTAGACGCCTTCGTAATGCTAGTTGTGATTTTCCTCGCTTTCGCGGCAATACCCGTATTGATCGTGTATTTGACATACCTAGCGACTATCCGTGAAGGCCAACACCGACCACCTAACGCGCATCCAGTTCTGCATGTAGTTCAACGTGCATACACCGTTTTAAGAGCCTCCGCATCTGAGTTTCTCGGAAACAAGTCCGTGTACTTTATCGCTGGCCCCATATGCACAGTATCAGCGTACAGATGGGCTTATGGCACGACACAAGGCGATTTTGCTTCGTCACTTAAGGTCGCCGCGTCAATTGCTGCCGTCTTTCCTGCGCTTTGGGTTCTATTGAACAAGAGGCGCGAACACAAAGTCTCCGAGCTGACCGACGATCAGCTCATTCTCCAACGCGCCGGGACTGCGGAAAACCTAGAAAGACAGGCGCGCAATACAAGAATCTGCGCGCACGCCATCGCGGCACTCCCCATATTGGCGGGTGTTCTCGCTGCACAAAAATCTGCTGCAGCGGGTATTGAGGCTGGGTTGCTCCTTGCCATCTTCATCGGACCTCTTGCGGGCCATTGTTATCTATCCTCCCGCAAGGCTCAGCGCATCGCAGCTCAGTCACGTGCTGGCTCTCCTCTACAAGCCACCCCAAATGACCACGGGGGCTAACCAGTCCGTCAACGGGACGCCAAACTGCTGCGCAGTTTGGTTCCCTCCGCTGCGCTTCGGCGCCCGTTACGTCCAACGTTAGCCACTCGCCTTGAATTGCTTTCTTTTCGTGTGGTCAATTCTTGAAATGCTGCTTCGGCGCGGCGCCTGTTCCGGGGCGCCGCAGCACTTCTCCAACTCCAAGGGTCATCACACTGCGGGGCATCTTCGTGCTCAACAGCTGAGGGCTTCGAGTGCGGCGCCGTCAGCCGCTGGCGGTGGTTTGAACTCTTCCGGTTTGGGGTTCTTCGGGCTTGCGGTTCGCATGCCAACGCACTTTTGGGCCGGTTCAAGAGTGAGGGCTTTTTCCCTTGCCGGCGCTGTTGGCGGTGCGGTTCAATTTGCTCCGCGCCTTGTGCCTTCGGTCAGCCGCTCGGTTGCTCAATCGGGCAGCGGTTGCGCGGCTAACAAGGCAGTAAACCGGACACCCAAATGCTGCGCATTTGGGTTCCCTTCGCTGGCGCTCCGGTGCCGGTTACTTCCACGTTAGCCACTCGCCTTGAATTGCTTTCTTTTCGTGTGGTCAATTCTTGAAATGCTGCCTCGGCGCGGCGCCTGTTCCGGGGCGCCGCAGCACT
>NZ_JACIET010000014.1 GCF_014197015.1 Niveibacterium umoris | reverse complement strand
CGTCATTGATGTGGAGATGACGATATAACGCGAGGAGTTCTGGCAGGTCTGCTTCAGCGAGCGGTCGAATTTGCACAAAGATAGCGGGCTAACGTTGGACGTAACGGGCGCCGGAGCGCAGCGGAGGGAACCAAAATGCGCAGCATTTTGGCGTCCCGTTGACGGACGGGTTAGGCCGAAGCATCGCACTCGCTCCACCCAAAAACCAACTGCCAAATTACATAGACACCCGCCAGGGTGCCGATTGGGAAACCAACGAGGAACATCACACCAACAACGATACCTACGGCCCGAGCCCATGATTCGTGGCGCATGACGGCGCTACTGAGTAGGAACTGCCCCGCGACGAAAGCTGCCATAACGGCGGGAACAATGAAGAATAGGCCAAGCGGCGCAATATGCCGATTAGCCACGATGGGCAAGACCGTACTTGCACTAAGGCCAGTTATGCCAACTACGCTAACCAAACAAAGAATCGCCATTAGGCGAATAATTCTGCCGGCCTTCTCATGAGGAAAGAGTTCTCGCCATTTGCGTTTTGGAACAGCTTGCTCGACATTAGACTTGGGCGGCTGAAAGAGGTTTGACTCCTGCATTGCGTGACTCTAAGTGATATTGATGGAATCGCCAGAGAAAACTCTCTGAGGCCTAACGTTGGACGTAACGGGCGCCGGAGCGCAGCGAAGGGAACCAAACTGCGCAGCAGTTTGGCGTCCCGTTGACGGACTTGTTATGCTTCAACTTCAATTGCGGCAAAATTCATGAAAAACTTGGGGCGATCAAAACAAGTTGGATGAAACCAACCGTCCAGAAAAATTTGCGAAGAAATGATTTCGTGCTTTCAATTGTCACTATATATACGTTTATATAGACAGCCACGTAAAGTGCAGCGAGATTGATATGCGCGACCATCTTCGGCGAAAGAATGTCGCTCAGCGCCGATGCAGAAGCTAACCCTCCCAGACTCCATGGGAATCCAAGAAGCAAAGCTGGCAATACGAAAAATAGATCGCAAGTCAAAGAGTCGCGACCCGAAACCGGAAGGAAAATGTTCGCCAGAAGACCAGAAAATAAGAAAGGCATGCATGAGATTACGGCGCTTCTCGATTTCTCTCGGAGATTCATTAGTTCAAACTTTTTAACAATGCAAAATCAATCATATGTGGCCGAGGCATAACGTGGAAGTAACCGGCACCGGAGCGCCAGCGGAGGGAACCAAACTGCGTAGCAGTTTGGTGTCCGGTTGACTGCAGGGTTAGAGCGTAAGTGGTGAGTTGGGATTGTTTTCATGAGCCCCAAAAGTGGAACCAAACCGTAACTGCAGCGAGAACTGCGCACAGACCGATGACCGCGACAAACACGGGGTCGTGTGGCTGGTTCCGGGCCGGTGGGTAGCGACCAATGGTAACTATCCGCAGAACTAGCCAGCCCGGCCAATAGAACAGAACTGCGAGCAATACCTCTTCGAGCATGAACCTATGAAAAGAAAAAGAGCATCTAACCCTGGTGCGCTCTAACGTTGAAAGTAACCGGCACCGGAGCGCCAGCGGAGGGAACCCAAACTGCGCAGCAGTTTGGGTGTCCGGTTGACTGACCTGTTAGCCGCGGGGCTACCCAAATTGGACATAGCAACCGCCGGCAATCGCGCCCAGTGTGACGACGATAGTTTGAAGCCAGAAACGGCCCACGCTTTGGCCGGTGCACGCTTCGAAGGACTGAGAGCCGTCCGGATTTTCGAAGCCGCCGGGCCTAGAGTCTTCAAACGCAGCGACCGACCCATTGATGTGAAGCGCTGCGGCCGCCCAGAGGGAAGCCGCGAGCCATTTGACGGGCGAGAACGCGGCGACTGCCCCGCCCATGATGGCGCATATGACGACCGCAAAGGCTGTGGTGCGCAGTTGCATAGCGGCTAACGTGGAAGTAACCGGCACCGGAGCGCCAGCGAAGGGAACCCAAATGCGCAGCATTTGGGTGTCCGGTTGACTGCCTTGTTAGCCGCGCAACCGCTGCCCGATTGAGCCACCGAACGGCGGGCCGAAGGCACAAGGCGCCGAGCAAATTGAACTGCACCGCCAACGGCGCCGGCAAGGGAAAAAGCCCTCACTCTTGCTACGGCCCAAAAGTGCGTTGGCATGCGAACCGCAAGACCGAAGAGCCCCAAACCGGAAGAGTTCAAACCACCGCCAGCGGCTGACGGCGCCGCACTCGAAGCCCTCAGCTGTTGAGCACGAGGATGCCCCGCAGTGTGATGACCCTTGGAGCTGGAGAAGTGTTGCGGCGCCCCGAAACAGGCGCCGCGCCGAAGCAGCATTTCAAGAATTGACCACACGAAAAGAAAGAAATTCAAGGCGAGTGGCTAACGTGGAAGTAACCGGCACCGGAGCGCCAGCGGAGGGAACCCAAATGTGCAGCATTTGGGTGTCCGGTTGACTGCCTTGTTAGCCGCGCAACCGCTGCCCGATTGAGCCACCGAACGGCGGGCCGAAGGCACAAGGTACCGAGCAAATTGAACCGCACCGCCAACAGCGCCGGCAAGGGAAAAAGCCCTCACTCGTGCACCAGCCCAAAAGTGCGTTGGCACGCTGCCCGCAGGCCCGAAGAGCCCCAAACCGGACGCGCTCAAACTAACGCTAGCGGTTGATGGTGCCGCACTCGAAGCCCGCAGTTGTTGAGCGAGACGATGCCCAGCAGTGTGATGACCCTTGGAACTGGAGAGGTGCTGCGGCGCCCCGGAACAGGCGCCGCGCCGAAGCAGCATTTCAAGAATTGACCACACGAAAAGAAAGCAATTCAAGGCGAGTGGCTAACGTT
>NZ_JACIET010000013.1 GCF_014197015.1 Niveibacterium umoris | reverse complement strand
AGGTTGTCACCGCTTTCGCGCATGCGACGCAAAACGTCGCCGTTTTCATCGTCTGGGAAATCAACATCGGATGCCATAGAAGCCCTAACGTTGGACGTAACGGGCGCCGGAGCGCAGCGGAGGGAACCAAAATGCGCAGCATTTTGGCGTCCCGTTGACGGACTTGTTAGGCATGGGCGACCTCCCAGTTGGCGTTCTCGAACGCAATGGACCAAAACCCAGCGCTTCCGGGGAGAATTTCGATGACGCCGGAGAGGCGATTGGTGTCATTCAACGAATACTGGAAGGAGCTCACTTCAATCGCTGAGAAGTCTCTCGAGCTGAGCGGCCCGGAAATGTTTAGGTTCACTGTGGCCGCTTCGGATATATGGAGCGTGACAACCGAATATGACTGCGTTTCTTCATGAAACGGAGTTACTACCAGCGCAAAACCCTGGGCGTTTAGCGTGAGGCTTTCGATTGGCAGGTCGTGCCATTCAATTGCCCTTAATCGCGAAAGCGTCATTCGATGCCTAACGTTGGACGTAACGGGCGCCGGAGCGCAGCGGAGGGAACCAAAATGCGCAGCATTTTGGCGTCCCGTTGACGGACTTGTTAGCCGTCACTTGGCAAACCAGAAGCGTACCAGCGCCATGCAAAGAGCGAAAAGGTACGCGTAAGAGAACCGGTCGATGCGGAGTACCGGATAGCCCCGGCGCGCACGCAATGAACCCACATATGCCATGAACAGGCCCGTCGCCACCGGAGTGAAGACAAGATTGGCAATGCGCCAGATGGAAGCCGA
Source organism: Niveibacterium umoris (assembly GCF_014197015.1). NCBI lineage: Bacteria > Pseudomonadati > Pseudomonadota > Betaproteobacteria > Rhodocyclales > Rhodocyclaceae > Niveibacterium > Niveibacterium umoris. Next base: position 2,115 of record NZ_JACIET010000013.1, on the reverse strand, counting down.
AACAAAATGCGTGGGGAACACGAACAAGCTGATAGTGCCCGCAATTGTGCCAAAAATAGCGTAGCCAAAAGAAGCCAAGTAAGGGTTCGGTCTTCTTCGAAATGGCTCGACAAGCGCCTGAAGTCCAATTTCTGCAAGGGCTTCAAAGAACGCTTGGAGCAGAAACTCGCCAATGATTTCGAAAAGAAGTTCGAACATGTCGGGGTGCTACTTTTGCGGACGGCTAACGTGGAAGTAACCGGCACCGGAGCGCCAGCGAAGGGAACCCAAATGCGCAGCATTTGGGTGTCCGGTTGACTGCCTTGTTAGCCGCGCAACCGCTGCCCGATTGAGCCACCGAACGGCGGGCCGAAGGCACAAGGCGCCGAGCGAATTGAACCGCACCGCCAACAGCGCCGGCAAGGGAAAAGGCCCTTACTCTTGCACCAGCCCAAAAGTGCGTTGGCATGCGAACCGTAAGCCCGAAGAGCCCCAAACCGGAAGAACTCAAACCACCGCCAGCAGCTGACGGCGCCGCACTCGAAGCCGACACCTGACGAGTGCACGCAAGCCTTGCAGTGTGATGACCGTTGGCGCAGGAGAGGCGCTGCGGCGCCCCGGAACCAGCGCCGCGCCGAAGCAGCATTTCAAGAATTGACCACACGAAAAGAAAGCAATTCAAGGCGAGTGGCTAACGTTTGACGTGAGGGGCGGCCGGAGCCGCAAAGCGGCGGAGGGTATTTGCAAGCGCAGCTTGCAAACCGTCCCTCTCGACGGAATGGTTAGAGCGCATTTCGCTCCCCCTTGGGTTTGCCACGGATCAGCCGGACCAGCCAAGCAACGGCCATGACGATAATTACAAAAAGAGATAGCCCGACAATGAGTATTTCGCGGCCCCAAAGAGCGACAAACCCCCAAAAATCGAGGTGCTTGCCGTTTGGGAAAGGGTAGTAGATTGACCCAATCATGATTGCGAGCATGGCCACCAATGCGACAACAAAACCCAACCCAAGGCCGGAACTGTTTTGCTCTGCATGCGATGACGTAGGGGCAGCCATTCTTTTTGCGCTCTAACGTTGGACGTAACGGGCACCGAGGCGCAGCCGAGGGAACCCAAATGCGTAGCATTTGGGTGTCCCGTTGACTGACTGGTTAGGCGCTGCCGTCACTTCTTGCCCCAACGCCATTGTGGGCGCTCGCCTTTGACCCAGCAGATGGCAGTTAACGCGAGTGTGAGCACACCTGTGTAGGCGGCAAAGCCAGTTGTTCCATAGGTTGGAAGTACGGTAACCACGCCTGCCAGGACAAGGCTGAAGAAGAGGCCCAAAACGACCCAACCTTGCCACATTGTTGGCACGCCCCAGCCCCAGCCGTAACGTTTTGCGGGAAACCAATATTGCTTTTCGTTCGATGTCATAGCGCTTCCGTTAGCCGCAGAAAGAACTGCAAATAGGTGAAAGCATATTTCTTGGCGCAACAAAAAGCGGCGCCTAACGTTGGACGTAACGGGCACCGAGGCGCAGCCGAGGGAACCCAAATGCGCAGCATTTGGATGTCCCGTTGACGGACTGGTTAGGACGCACGGTTGCGCCTCGCACCGGAAAACGCTCCGAAGAGCAGTGAAACAATCACGAGGGTCATGCTCGGCACCCCAGCGGCAGCTTTGAAGTCCGCGAGCCCGAGGCCCGCGCCAAGTATTGCGACGCTGGCCGCAAGGGAGAACCCAAGCCCTAACTCAGATCGCCTCGCTCTCCGAGTACAAAGATAGCCGCCGATAAAACCAGAGGCAATTGAACCTGCGTCCATCCACACGTCAAAGAATGCCGACAGCCTAGCCATCTCTTTCTCAGCCTCTAACTCGCTGACCGCACTCAAGAAGGAAAGCAGGAGTGCCGTGGCACCCAGAACAACGAGGGAATAAAGCGCGGCAACGACTATGAGACCGATTAAGAACGACAGAAATAGGGATTTACGTTGGACCGGCACTGCGTCCGATAACCTTGCCTCTGGCGGTGAAAACAGATTCGAAGGCATTTGCGACCTAACGTGGAAGTAACCGGCACCGGAGCGCCAGCGAAGGGAACCCAAATGCGCAGCATTTGGGTGTCCGGTTGACTGCCTTGTTAGCCGCGCAAC
>NZ_JACIET010000012.1 GCF_014197015.1 Niveibacterium umoris | reverse complement strand
GTTGCGCGGCTAACACGTCAGTCAACGGGACACCAAAATGCTACGCATTTTGGTTCCCTCGGCTGCGCCTCGGTGCCCGTTACCTCCAACGTTAGCGCTCACAATGCAGAAGGTGATCTATTTCGCAATCGGTGCTGTGTTGATCGTCGCACTAATTGCGTCTTCCTACTCCCTGGCAATCTGCGCCCTCTTGATAGCCGGCGCGTATCAACTATCTCGCGCCGTGCGTTGGATTGATAACGAGGGCACCCTGTTTCCCAGTATTGCGCCTGCTCCCTACGACTGCAGCGATTTCGAAGTGATCTCCGAAACAGAGGACGAAATTATCATTCGCGGCAGCGTACGGGCGCTATCGCTGCACAAGAGCAAACGCATTGTGTCGAATGTCAAAGGTCCGCTTTGCACTTTCGACAAAGTCCGTTGTGTCACAATTTCCGAGTCTAGCTCTAGCCAAGAGGGCTACGGCACGAGCTACGCCGTTTCGCTGTCGCTCGGCTTCTTCTCGTCAGTCTGTCTTGGCTTCACTAGCAACAAACTCGAGGCATCGATCGCTGCGGCCAAACTCAGCACTTGGACAGGTAAGCATGTGTCTGTCTAAATGCGCTAACCAGTCCGTCAACGGGACGCCAAACTGCTTCGCAGTTTGGTTCCCTCCGCTGCGCTCCGGCGCCCGTTACGTCCAACGTTAGACCCGAAAGACCATGCGTCGCAATCAGATCATCGGCGTGTCGGCGGCATATTCGGTAGCAGCCATCGCAGCAATGACATTTCGGCGCGAGGTGTTTGACTACGAAACGCTGTCGCGCCAAGTTACGTTTTGGCATGCTCTGGCTGCCAGTGTTCCGTACGTTCTAATTGACCTAGCGCTCCTTATTGCTTGTCTCAGAACCTGGAACTATTCCAACTCGTGGCGGCGGGCCCTTGTTGCGTTGCTGGTTTTCGTCATCTATCTCGTATTTTCGGCGGTAACGATGCTCCACGCCCCCAGTTGGCACATCTTTCACGTGCTGATACTGCTTGCTGTCTGTGTCTTTCTGGCGGGTCTATTTCTGTCATCCTTGCTGGAAAGTCAGCGTGAAAGAGAATCGGCCTAACAAGTCCGTCAACGGGACGCCAAACTGCTGCGCAGTTTGGTTCCCTCCGCTGCGCTCCGGCGCCCGTTACGTCCAACGTTAGGCCGCATTTTCCTCATCAAGATGGACATCAAAGACATTTGGGGGGCGCCACAATGGGCGTGACATTAGAAACAAATTTGCCAGGGCTTCAACGGTGCTAAAGCTAACATCAATAGCCTCTTTGGCATTTTCTGTCATTGTTGTTCTGACCACGATTCTAGGTCTGATGTTCCTGCCGCGTTCAATTCAAGATCTGGCGATTGTTCTACCTGCGGTTGTGGGAGCTGCTCCTCTAGGCATTGCGGTTTATGCCCTACTTAAAGAACGGAAGACCGTGGCAAAGGCGCTAGCGCTTTCATCTATCGTTTCCATTCCGCTCGGCTTGGCGTGCGCCTATTTTGTTGTGGTCACCGTTGGCCTGTCCGCCATGTCCGGAATGCGCTGGTAGCTCATCAATGAAACAATCAATTCGGCACCGGCCTAACCAGTCCGTCAACGGGACGCCAAACTGCTACGCAGTTTGGTTCCCCTCGCTGCGCTCCGGCGCCCGTTACGTCCAACGTTAGGCCGCTTTCGAAACCCCATGAATACCAACGACAGCAAGCTGTGCAAACGCTGCGGGAAGCCGGTCGAAGTAAACGCTGGGTCATACGACGTTTTCGAGCAAATGCACTGGCTTTGTTTCCACTTGGACTTCGAACATGACGGCGACCCAGACCAGCCATGCGGAGACCCAAGTTGTCCTTGGTGGCATATCGAGGTTTTCAAGCGCAAGTTACAAGAAATTGGCATCGACCCAGGGCAGGTAATCGCCGACGCAGTCAAAGAGAGGTGGAGGCTTTGAAACCGCGGCCTAACTTGTCAGTCAACCGGACACCCAAACTGCTACGCAGTTTGGGTTCCCTCCGCTGGCGCTCCGGTGCCGGTTACTTTCAACGTTAGGCGTCAGGTCCTTCTGACTCGCGCCCCAAATGACAATGAGCCCACTAGCTACGTACCGAAGCTATCTCGCTACATTTTTGGGCACTGGCATGTTGTCAGCCCTGCTCGCGTTGTACGTACACACATACTTCGTCGCTTTGGCGTTCGTATGCGTTATCTTTTTCAGTTGGCTTATTCATCGGCCAGCGTGTTCCGAATGCGGCGCATCGCTTGCTCCGCCTGTTGGTAGCCCCTTCGCCGAGGTCATCAACTCATTCTGTTCCGGTTCTTGCCGCTGCTGCGGCAGAAGCTTGAGAGGTTAGTAGTCATGGGTGCTCGCTGCCCTTGTGTTCGTGCCGCCGTGCCGCCGTGCCGCCTAACTATTCCGTCAACGGGACGCCAAACCGCTGCGCGGTTTGGTTCCCTTCGCTGCGCTCCGGCGCCCGTTACGTCCAACGTTGGGCGTCATGAGTCGTACGGTCCGAATGATCTGTTTGTTTCTTCTCGCCGGTGTTGTCGTAGGCGCCATCGCCTGCTCACGCCTGGTGACAAAGTACGAGGCCGCGTTCGCGGAAACCGAAAACGGCCAATCGTTGGCTCAAGTCACTGAGCGTTTTGGAAGTCCGGACGTCCGAGACAATGAAGCCAATTCATTCTTGAGGTATGCCACCGGACCCTGTTTAGTTCCGTGCGCCTATCGGCTGTGGTGGGAGCACCCGATATTCAAGGGCATCGAGGCATGGTCAGTCGAGTTCAATGCTGCGGGAGTGGTCGTTGGCAAAGCTCACTGGGTTTCACCGTAGGCGAAGAATGGGCTCGATGGCCCTCAGCGCGCCGTACAGCGTGACGCCCAACAAGTCCGTCAACGGGACGCCAAAATGCTGCGCATTTTGGTTCCCTTCGCTGCGCTCCGGCGCCCGTTACGTCCAACGTTATGCGTACTGAAGCTGACCCACTCTTCTCGAAGTATGACCGCCGGGAATCTTGTGTTCTTGA
>NZ_JACIET010000011.1 GCF_014197015.1 Niveibacterium umoris | reverse complement strand
GCCAGCCTCACCTGGATGAGCGGCGAGAGCGCCAGTCTCACTGCCCACGGCGACAGCCACCTCGCCGCAGGCCATAGTGCAAGCCTCACCGCCGCACGCGAAGTCAGCCTCTTCACCGCCACAGAGGACCTGGCCGCCGTCGCCGCAGCCGGCCCTCTATCGCTGCGTGCCCACACCGACGCGCTGGAACTCGCCGCCGACAAATCCGTAAGCGTCACCAGCAGCGGCGAAGGTATCGACATCCTCGCCCAGCAGAAAATCGTGCTCAGCGCCGGCCAAAGCCAGATCGAACTCAACGGCGCCAACATCACCTTCAAATGCCCCGGCAAATTCGAGGTGAAGGGCGCGAGCCATGCGTTTGAGGGGGGCGGGAGTGCGGCGGCGAGTGCACCTGAGCTTCCATCAGGTCACGTGGCCCGTGTGCCAGATGCAGAAATCACGTTGCTGTCGACCGAGCCCGAGCAATACAGCGAGCGCCTCGCCGTGTTCAGCTCGGTTACGGGAGAGAGCGTCGCATTGCCCTATGTGCTGGTCTTGAACGGGGCCGTCGTCGAGAAGGGGCGCACCGGTGGTGATGGGTTGGCGCCGCGCCGGATCCGCAAAGAGGCTGAACAACTGCATGCACTGATCGGCCCGAAGGGCGACTGGGCGATTGAATACCACGACGATCTTCCAGCGCTCGCGCCTGCGCATGATGGGCTGAACGATTCGGAAGCCTCCGAATAAGGCGAGGAAGCATGAGATGAGTGAGATTGACGGAACTGCAGACTTCACCCGATTTGAACCGGCCGACGAATCCGCTTCGGAATCGGCAATGCTGGCGAACTCGATCAAGGTGAGTGAGCGCAAAGAAGACCCCGTTAAAGAGGGGGTGCCGATTGAAACGATTGAAAGCGGTGACGCAAAGCGTGCCGACGCCGACGCCGACGCCGACGCCGACGCCGACGCCGATGCCGCATCGGCGCACGACGCATCAAATGACGTTCACGACGTCGACGAAGAAGATCCCTCGCATGTTTCACTGCTATTCCGGGATGGGCTCGACGTACCGCTAGCGGGTCTCGAGTTCCTGGTCACGCTTCCTTCGGGCTTGGTTTGCACGGCCACCAGCACCGCTCAGGGGGCGATTACATTGCCAGTAGCGAACGACCGTTCAGGCGAGGCGCAGGTCGAGGTCAAGGATGAAACCGGGAAATCACAACAGGTTTGCACGATTGACTTGGCACGATGCAAGAACGCCGTGATCGTCAGAAGCCCTAAAGTTAAAGCGGCTGTGCCCTTGCGCCCGCACCAACAGACACCACCCCCACCGCCGAAAGAAGAAAAAGCTAATCAGGCCGTTTCGCAGAAAACAGGCAGTTCAAAAGCTGGGGGCGCCAAAGCCGAGTCGGACAAAGGGACGCCCGCGAAACCCGATACGTCCGCGCCTTGGTGGAGTGCAAACGGTTCGTTGGCGCAGGCGTGGCGACGGCTGACAGGCGCAAGCGCGGCGAGTGGCGACGCGCCTGCATCACCACCCAAGAAGCCCGAGGCGGGAAAGACGCTGAATTCTGCCGGGAATCCGGTAGCCGTCATTGCCGGCCCCGAGTGCCCCAATCCGCAGGGACTTCGCCTTGGCCGGAATAACGTTTTCCGGACGGCGATCCTTGATGCATCGAAACGACTGGGCCTGATCCCCCAAGCCCTTTGCGCACTGATGGATTGCGAGGCAGGCAAGGTTGCCGAGAAGATCCCGCAACTTGATGCGAAGGGCAATCCGATCAAAGACAAAAAGGGGGCGGTCGTGACAACCACCGTCCGTGAGCTATGGAATGCCAATGCAGGCAATCCACAAAGTGGGGCTGCCGGGTTGACGCAATTTCTGGCGAGCACGTGGCTCTGCCATGTCCTGTTGCCGGGCTACTATATTCACGATCAGAGCGTGACGAAAGGCTGGGTGCGACAGGAGTCCGACGCAAAAGGGAAAAAGTATTGGGCCTTTGTGCTTGCTGATGGAAAGGCAACCACCGCGCCCTATGGAAAGCGCAGTAGCGACGCAAATGTCAAAGCCTGCCTTGCGATGCGAATGGATCCAACGTGGTCCATCAACGCGGCCGCGGACTATGGCGCCGCCAACCTCAGAGTGCTGGAGAAGGCTGGATTCAAGCTCTCCGGTCTTTCGGATATGGACAAAGCCAAACTGATGTATCTGATGCATCATGAAGGAGAAGGAGCCGGGCCGGCTTTCATTCGCAACACGCTCGGGAAACTCAAGGGAGGGACGGATGGGTTGAAGAAGAAGTTTGCGACGCAGTTGGGGGGGGACGGCACAGAAAAGGCCAAGAAGCATATTCTCGCCGCCGATGATGATGTCGAAGTGGCATATCGATGGTGGCTGGCAAGGTTCATTGATGGGAACTTTTCACAAGCTGAGAAGTACTTTTGCTCGCAACCGGTCGTATGTTCAAAATTGACTAACCTGCTCGTTACGATAGGTGGATCTGCAATTGAAATCGTTGGTTAATTGGACGTTTGTGGTTATTTGCATGGCATATGCGGTCGGGGCGCTTTCGAAGGATAACGTGGAGGACTGCAATCGATCAAAAGTAAAGACATATCCATTTGGAGAGGTCTATCGAAGTCAGTGCGGAACTGCTAAGACGGGCTATCGCGACACCATCTACTTGAATGGATCCGCCGTGTTATCGGATTCTCAACTATTCGATGATGACAGCAATTCGGATCGCTCGATTCGAATTTACACAAGCGGGGAAAGCTCTCCACAATCAGGGTGTTCGCCACGCCTGTACCTCGTGGACTTCTCGAAAAAGCCAGCGAAAGTGATTGCCTTTGGTGTCAAAAAGGCCTGCAACGAATTCCATTGGGCATCGTGGGGCGAGAAACGAAGCGTGATTGCGTTGAAGAAGAACGTGAAGTTCGTTTACGAAGACGGCGTGATGACATTGCCGAAGGCTGGCAAGACGCTCTGGGATTCAATTGAACCACCTCATGCTGGGCCGGGCTTGAGCGAAGAGGATGCCGTCCCATTTGCTGAGGAAGTTCCACAGCCCAAGTAGATAGTGGCACTGCAGGTGGGACAGCTTCGCCGCGCTGCCCGCCGCCGTACCGATCGTGCCGGATATGCCCGCCCGGCCGCGCGCACCCGGCTGTCACAGCGCACGCGTCGTCGGTGTCGAGGGCGAAACCGTCAGCACCACGCGCGACCACCGCATCAAGATCCAGTTTCCGTGGCAGCGCGGTGCCGCGCCAACGCC
>NZ_JACIET010000010.1 GCF_014197015.1 Niveibacterium umoris | reverse complement strand
AGCGCCAGTCTCACTGCCCACGGCGACAGCCACCTCGCCGCAGGCCATAGTGCAAGCCTCACCGCCGCGCGCGAAGTCAGCCTCTTCACCGCCACTGAGGATCTCGCGGCCGTCGCCGCAGCCGGCCCCCTATCGCTGCGCGCCCACACCGACGCCCTCGAACTCGCCGCCGACAAATCCGTAAGCGTCACCAGCAGCGGGGAAGGCATCGACATCCTCGCCCAGCAGAAAATCGTGCTCAGTGCTGGCCAAAGCCAGATCGAACTCAACGGCGCCAACATCACATTCAAATGCCCCGGCAAATTCGAGGTGAAGGGCGCGAGCCATGCGTTTGAGGGGGGCGGGAGTGCGGCGGCGGAGATGCCACCTCTGCCTGATGGCAGCATGGCGTTTCAAAACTGGATCGAAATTGACCACCGTGACGCAGAGGGCGCACCGATGGCTCAGCAGGCCTACAAGATCTACTTCGAAGGCGGTGCCGTTGTGTCGGGTGTTCTTGATGACAACGGATTTGCCCGCCACGACGGCGTGCCCCTGAAGGCCGAGCGCGTGGAGTATGAGCCGCGCCAACCGGAACCCGAGAAACCCTGGGATGCGTTGAAGCTCGCCGTATCCGCCGCCCGTAGCCGGATGGCTTGAGCCAAGGATTAACCAAGAATGTGGGAAGAATTCGAAAACGCACTGTCGTGGTATGCCGCTGCACCGAACCGGTGGGTGCAGAGTGCCAAGCAGGATATGACCGCTGCGGCCGAGTGGGTCTGGGTGGTATTGCAGGGTGACTTCGCGGACGATCAGAGCACCGCGCAGGTGGTTACCGGCACCGTGATTTCCATGATCCCGCTGGTCGACCAATTGTGCGACATACGCGATGTCGTCGCGAACTGCAGGAAAATCAACCAAGACACCAGCAACAAACTCGCATGGCTGGCACTGGCGTTGACGCTGATTGGGCTATTCCCGTGCTTGGGTTCGCTCGCTAAGGGCTGTCTGAAGATTCCGTTCAACTATGGCCGCAAGTACGCCTTCAAGGGCGCAGCGAAAACGCTGGATAGTTCCCTGTGGAAGAACACGGCGCCTTTTGTTGAAAGCAGTATCGTCAAATTGAACCAACACTTGGCGCATCCGGCGGTACGCAAGACGCTTGCAGTGTTGAAGATCGACAACGTTTGGAAGTACCTCGCGCGCAAGGTGCGTGACGTGAAAGGCCTTGTATCCACGAGCCGGCTGATGAGTGTGTTCGACGATCTCGCAGACGCACTTGCAAGCCTCTGCGACCTGATCCAGAAATGGGGCAGTGCGGCGCTCCAGAGCAAGGCGGCGGACTTGCTTCGCTCGGTCAAGGCGGTGCGTGATCAGGCAAACAAGTCTTTGTCCGAAGTGGTGAAGCCCCTTCAGGACTGGCTCGACAAGCTGGCGCGCCGGCTCGAAGTCGAAGCCGACATGAACTACCGTGCGTACACCAATGCGCATACGCCGCACCGCTTCACGCCGACAACGCTTGAGGCGGAGATTGCTTCGATCAAGGCGGATCTGCCGAGCTGGGTCAAAGCATCAACGAAGGCACCAAAGAAAGCGCTCCAAGATGCGCCGTCGATTCCGCATGGCTACCCGAATATCAGCAAGACGAGCCCGCGCGACATGCTGCGCGGCAAATTCAACACCTTCCACACCATCGAGCCACGCGAATTTCCGCCAGGCACGACGCTCTACCGGGTACTCGATCCGAATTCAGCCGACAACAGCATTTGCTGGATGACCAAGGAAGAATTCGAATTGCTCAAGAGCAAGAGCGACTGGCGCGAGCGTTTCGCGGTGTGGATGAACTGGAACCGCAACGGTGAATATGTCACCTACACCGTGCCGCCGGGCAAGCCGCTGCGCACTTGGGAAGGCGAAGCCGCCTCGCAGGAACTCAAGGATTCTGCGGGCCGGGCGGTCAAGGATGCAGACGGAAAGTCGATTTGGGCCGTGGGCGGCGGCAAACAGCTCGTACTCGACCCGGCCGATCTGGACAAAGCCTATCTCGGCAAACGCCGGCCGACCGGCTGGGGCTACGGCGACGCGGGTGAGCACATCGATCTGGTCGGCGTGCCGACCTTGACCAATAACTGGAATCCGAGAAATCAATAATGGCCACGCACCTGATCCCGCAGGAAATTTACCTGCTCGAACGCTATAGCAGCCCTGAATACTTCAAGCAGATGCGCGACGCGTTCGCCATGGCCGTGCAGGCCGCCGAAGATGCGCTGGATTACGTCATGCACCACCTGCCGCCCGGCTACCGCAAACGTCAGCGCTGGGAACAGCCGGACATCACCTGGGGCACGGTGGTGCTGCCGAACTTCCGCGATACGCTGACGATTCTCGATAAGGCCTACCCGCAGTTGCTGGCCGGTGATCCATCGGTGCTTGGGGTGGCGGGTAACGTCAATACGGCCTTCACCGGCCAGAGCCGGGACTACCCGGCTGGGTGGATGCCGGAGCCGTTTTTGTCGCGATGGTATGACGGAGAACTCGAAGCTTCGACGCTGGCCAGCAATATTTCCTTCACTGACCATGTTGGCTGGAATCCAGGGAGCCTCTCTTCGCGATACTCCAAAGACAGCCGCGGCCCGCTCGCCCCCCCCCCTTCTTGGCCGGTCTATCGGCTTAACCCCAAGGTGCGAGTGGCGACTGGCGGAACTGCGCCGGTCGACGGCATTTACCTGCCTGACGCCGACGACAGTGTTCCCGCTTTCTACTGGAAAGGCAGCGAGGTCGTTACCGCGAGTATCGGATACGACCCCAAAACCATGCAGAACATCGGCGAAGCTGACACTGTGTGGACGCTCGTTGAGCGTGTCGCGGACTTTGGCGGTGGTACTCCCGGAGCATCCGACGAAATCAGTCAGGGTGTTGTGATGCGCTGCGTTGCAGGCAAACCCTGTCCGCACGCAGGCTGGTGGAGCACCCCTGCCAAGGCCAACTCGCGGCGGCAGTTCGCGGCGGGCGAAGTGATGCCAGACTTGGGCGGCGACTACGGCGCAACGATCTGGCAGTGGGATCTGAATCAGGGTTGAGCGGGCAAAGCTGGTACGGGGCACGCCACGCCCAAGTACGCGCGCGCCGCACCAGCCGCATCTTTCAGGATCAAAGCGCGCTGGACGTCGTGCAGGCGGTATTGGGCGATTACCCGATCGCCCGCTTCGATGTGCGGGTCGCAAACGCCGGCACCGTCGCCCCGCGCCCGCTGATCACCCAGTACCGCGAAACGGATTTCGATTTTGTCCAGCGGCTGCTCGCGGAAGAAGGGCTGTCGTACTGGTTTGAA
>NZ_JACIET010000009.1 GCF_014197015.1 Niveibacterium umoris | reverse complement strand
CGAGACGCATAACCCTTCAGTCAACCGGACACCCAAATGCTACGCATTTGGGTGCCCTCCGCTGGCGCTCCGGTGCCGGTTACTTTCACGTTAGCGTCAATGCTGAAAGCGTCTGAACTCGAAACGTCCTTTGGCTTTGCTGGCGTTGCCAACGTCCCCGTGCAGCACTTGTACCGTTTCGGTTCGGGCACCAAATCCTGCACGGCAGTTGAGCGCCCCGCTCGGTTATCGTTTCCGAAGTGGTCGCGGGTTTTGCCCGCAACCGTTTCGGCGTCTCAAACCAATGCACTTCGAGCCTGCGCTGCATGAATCGCCGTACTTCTTTCACCGCTGCCGCTAACAGGTCCGTCAACGGGACGCCAAACCGCTGCGCAGTTTGGTGCCCTCCGCTGCGCTCCGGCGCCCGTTACGTCCAACGTTAGGCGTCACACGTATTTTGGAGCCCATATGTCGCGTCCATTTCTCGGCCGATCAGCTATCGTCGACATAATTAAGAGCAATGAGCGCACAAACGCTATACAAAAGCGTGAGGGGCTCACTGGACATCCGGTTCGCTTTACCGTGTGCGGTTGCCCTGATCCCAATTGCGGCGGTTGGCACACCATTGAGACGGACCGCAAGATCCCTTCTCAGGAAGAGTGCGCCGAGATTATAAAGGCGGACAACGCGGCACGAAAGACTAAGAAGACAAAAGGTCAGTAGGAGCGCCACGGGTGCAAACGCCTAACTGTGCAGTCAACCGGACACCAAACTGCTACGCAGTTTGGTCCCCTCCGCTGGCGCTCCGGTGCCGGTTACTTCCACGTTAGGCAATGACCTCGACCGAACAATTCCTCACAGGCATTGGCTTCGCAGCTGGCATGACGGCGATTAATGTTCTGTTTAATCGCTTTATGGCGCGACGAAACTCGCAGGGACGCTGTGCCAAATGTGGTGAAACACTAGACATCTACTCGGCCACGCAGGACGGCTTTCGAGGCGATTACTTCGCCCACTGCCCAAAGTGCGCACGTCGAGTTAAAGCCTTTAGGGCATTTCTATACCTGTGTGTTGCACTCGCTGCAGCAGGCGCGGTCTACTTCTCATATGCGTAATTCGCCTAACAGGTCAGTCAACCGGACACCCAAACTGCTGCGCAGTTTGGGTTCCCTCCGCTGGCGCTCCGGTGCCGGTTACTTTCAACGTTAGAGGTCATGTCCGGCTTTGCGATGATTTGGCTGATGGCATCAGGGTTCGCAGTCCTGCTTATGGGCACGCCTTTCCTGGAGGCGTTGCAAGTCGAGGCTCCGCACGTCTACTCCGAAATTGGCTCGCCGCCCATCAACGGCTGTGCGTGGCGCCGTCGTTTCTTTCCGCCGTTCGCGGGAATGATTCTCTCTTTGTCGTATCGGTCACAGCTTGTGGGTTGTCCGCGTTCGCGCGCTTGGGCCAGTTGGCTATTCTTGGCCCTATGGTCCCAAGTTGCCGCTGCTGCGGCTCTTGCTCTTTCGCTCAAATAGCAACCGCTGATGACCTCTAACTATTCCGTCAACCGGACACCTAAAAAGCTGCGCTTTTTAGGTTCCCTACGTGCTGCGCACTCCGGTGCCGGTTACGTCAAACGTTAGGCAAACCGCCTCACTCGCTATGTCCGCTCGAAAACTTGGCGATGCTTTCTGTTCTCACTTTCACGCAAAGCACATGAAAGCGATGGGATTTAGAAAGCAAGGTCGAAATTTCTCAAGAAAGGCCGAAGGCTATATTGAGTGCGTTTCCATTCAGGGCAGCTCGTGGAATTCAGGTGATGAGCCTTGGCACTTTTACGTCAATGTTGCCGTGGCGATTGATGGAATTCCTCTGCGAGAGAATGCGAAATTTCATGCTGGCGGCAGGCTCGAAGGACTGGCTCCCTCTGCACCACCCGCGTACGACCTTACAGCAGCCAACCTTGAGTCTCTCGCAAGCGAAATTTCCGGGTATGTGAGTGAGGCTTGTGGCCGTATACCCAATGCCCTGCGCGATGTTAAACCTCGTGCTTTACAAGGTTGGTACTCGCCGCTTCCCGTTCCTGGCACTTGGCTAAATGAAAAATTCGCCTAACCCTGCAGTCGAGCGGGACAGCCACAAGCTGCGCTTGTGGTTCCCTCCGCTTCGCTCCGGCTGCCCCTCACTTCCACGTTAGGCATCTCATATGGTCATGCTTCTACTGGATCGACCTTTTGAACAGACGCTGCTAAACACCGAGGCTGAGCTCGATCTTCGAAACGTTGGATCAAAGGTTTGGCCAACAGTGTTATCCGTTTGCCGTACTAGTGATCTTCGCCTCTATCACATTACCTTGGAGTCACTGGAGGGTATTGAGAAGCTGGTAAGTCTCAGCCGTCTTGCAATGGAATGGGCTACAAAGATCTTAGACATTGCTCCCATCTTCCGGCTCGGAGGACTGACGGCCTTATCCGTTTTCGATTTCTCCAAACTGCGACAATTGGACGGAATTGAGTCGCTAACTGAATTGGTCGAATTAAACCTATCGGGCAGTCGCGGTTCGCTCACGCCGAGACTTAAGCTCTTATCTGTTAAGCCTATAGTGAAACTTGACCGGCTCACTTCATTTAGCTTGACGAATGCGCAATTGGCGGATGACGACATAACCGTTCTTGCTCGATGCAAGAATCTGAGGCATCTTCACTTATCCAATCAGTTCGACCGCCGCCAATTCGCATATTTGGCCAAGCACCTTAACGGCCAACTTCTAGAGCCGCTGTCGGCCTTTTCAGAAACCAATCTGAAGTGTGAGCAGTGCGGTGGCAAAAAATCAATGTTCACCGGCCGCAAGATGCCATTTCTCTGCCGGTCATGCGACTCATCGCGCTTCGATCGCTACCTCGCTGAGTATGAAAGGTTGGTCCGCGATGCCTAACAGGTCAGTCAACCGGACACCCAACCTGCTGCGCAGCTTGGGTTCCCTCCGCTGGCGCTCCGGTGCCGGTTACTTTCAACGTTAGAAGTCATGACCGAAACGACCCTCGCACTCTGCAAAACCATATTCCCCGGCGTCGCCATGTGGCTTGCTGGAATGTGTGCAAGCAATCAGGCACTAGACATGCCTGTGGTCAACCTTGGCAATCCAGGCGTGATCCTCCAGCAGGAGATTTCCATTCCAATGGACGAGCAGTATTTGTTCGGTGTTCAATTTAGGTTCCCAAACAAGGCTGCATACGAATCAACAACCATAGCTGGCCAACCGAACGCGACAAACCCGCAGACATGCACAGACGCGGAACGCTACGCTCAATTAACCGCCGAGGAAAAGAAGGCCGTTGGCGCGGCTCTGGAACTTGAAATAGTGGTTTCGTCGCTCGGCGGTTCTGTTATCACCAGCCGACGCTATAGTTCTAGGTGTCTGCAGAGTTGGGGCTCTCTCACAAAGAGTCGTCATTTCGGCTCCATTGCTTTGAATAAGGGTAACTATCGAATTCGGATAGTCAACCATGCCCCCGTAACAACAGAAGACGGCGTTGTTTCAACCTTGTTCCTCGTTGGTGCTGGAGCGGGTTATCCGTGACTTCTAACCAGTCAGTCAACCGGACACCAAAATGCTGCGCATTTTTGGTTCCCTTCGCTGGCGCTCCGGTGCCGGTTACTTCCACGTTAGCCGTCCCATGATCGAGAAGTCGCAAGCAATTGAAGTCCTCGTTGAGGCCTGTCCGAGTTTCGCTCCACTTTGGGCTGCTCACTTGGCC
>NZ_JACIET010000008.1 GCF_014197015.1 Niveibacterium umoris | reverse complement strand
AGGTTGTCACCGCTTTCGCGCATGCGACGCAAAACGTCGCCGTTTTCATCGTCTGGGAAATCAACATCGGATGCCATAGAAGCCCTAACGTTGGAAGTAACGGGCACCGAGGCGCAGCCGAGGGAACCCAAACGCGCAGCGTTTGGGTGTCCCGTTGACTGACTTGTTAGATTGCCGCGGTTGCATTGGGATGGGTTTGATCTGCATTGATCGCCGCGCGAACTAGCTTGGGGTCGAGCAAGGCTCTGAGCTGCATGAGCGCCCCCTGAAAGAGGGGATGCCATTCAGCGGTTGGTTCGACTCGCAGAGGATGCCAGAAGAAGCTGAAGAGATGGCCGCCGCCATCATGGGTGTAGTGCTCCCACGCTTCTGGAGTTGTGGCCGCGACCGGAACCAGTTGAAACGACCAGACCTGGGCTTCGTATTGGCTTTGCCATACGCCAAGCGCGGTGATTGGGCCAGCCTGCGCAAGGCCTGCTTCTTCGGCAAGCTCACGAACGGCAGCAGCGCCCGCTGTTTCGCCTGACTCGATAGTGCCCTTGACGAGTTGGAGCCCAGCCAACGGATGACGAAAAGCCAGAACCTCCACTTTGTCGTCGCGCACGCGAGCAACCACCGGACAGGCTTTGTTTGGTGCCATGCAATCTAACGTTTGAATTCACCGGACTGCGCGGCTTTTCGCGCAGGTCCGGTGGAATGATGGGTTGGGCCTCGGGTCGCGACGAAGCAAGAACAAGAGAGCACTCTACGCTCCAAGAAACCGTGCAATCGCCGAGACATCAGTGTTCCACTCACTCACACAATTCCCATCGTCGGACACGGTAACGCGAGAAGCAAGTTGGCTACGAAAATTACCGTCTGGCGAGAACGCTTGTTGAATGAAACAGTTCTCGCCGTCACGGTAAATGAGCCAAGCAAACTTGGGATCGTGGGTAAGCGCAACAGCGGTGGCACCCTCAAGGAGTCTGCGCAGTTCAACTCGCCAAACACCATTCAGTTCGTCGGCATCCGGACCATTGGGGTAACAGGCGAACCGCTCCGAGAACTCGCCAATTGAGATTTCGCCAAAACGCTGAGCGTCTATTTCGCCTTCGATAGCAGGGAGTACTCGGATAGAGAACATTCAAGAGGCCCAACGTTGGACGTAACGGGCGCCGGAGCGCAGCGGAGGGAACCAAAATGCGCAGCATTTTGGCGTCCCGTTGACGGACTTGTTAGCGCGGGCGGTCATTTCTTCGGGGGTGTTGGAACGCGCGACAGCTTGGACCAATTGCGAACGGTTCTGGTGACCGGCGACGGCAAACCGAGGGCTTTGCAGGTACGGATATACGCGATGCGTGCTTGTTCGAGCTGTTGCCAGGCATGGCGTTCGGACAAGAAGAACTGCGCAGCGCGGGCCAGCGCGGCGGACGCGACTGGTGCGCCCGCGACAATGCCAAAGCGTTCTCGCGCGATTTCGCAGGCTTGATGGAAGCCCAAGTGGCTGTGCGTGAGGGCGTGACGAAAGGCCATGTAGCGAAGCCCAATCGGCTGAGTGTCGTCGGCGGCTTGCCTCATGCTTGAACCAAAGCTCATAGCGCTAACGTTGGACGTAACGGGCGCCGGAGCGCAGCGGAGGGAACCAAAATGCGTAGCATTTTGGCGTCCCGTTGACGGACTGGTTAGCCATTGCTATTCCCACCAACAATATAGCGGAGTTCCGCATACGCCGAATGCTCCCAGTTTGTCGCGATCGGAGCCCCAAAAACAATAGTACTGTTTCTCATTGGGTTCGAACACAAGCCAATACCCGTCTGATGAGGCGAGCAGATAGCCAGTAACGGTGGAGCCCAGTGCCCGATTGAGAAAACCCGGCTCTTCAACGATTGCTGATATGACTTCCGCTGGTTTCGCGTTCTCACGAATGCTTGCACGCAGGGACTCGAAGTATTCAGCTTCGTCGTTCCCTTTTGGAACGATGACTCCCGAAACATCGGTGAGATCGATTTCCAACTGTCGCCAATAGGGATTGTTGTGATGCATGGCTAACGTGGAGCTAACCGGCCGCCGGAGCGCGAAGCGCGGAGGGAACCGAAATGCGCAGCATTTCGGAGGTCCGGTTGAGCGCAGGGTTAGGCCGGGTGGTTGAAATACGCACTGTTTTCAGGTGTTCCGACTGATGCGAATGCGCTGCCGACTGCACCTTGGTGCACCTCTTTGGGCGGTACGCGAATTGGATCTAAGCATTACTCGGTGCCGCTCTGGTTTTGCAGTGGCTCAAGACGTGTAACGTTGTTTTTGTCACGACACTCGGGCGAAAAGATATAAGTAACAGTTCCATCCGCTGCCACAGTACGCTTCATGGAGCCACTGACTTTGCCATCTTTGGCGCAAGGAGCAAGTAGCTCACTTACCTGTCTTTGTTCTTGGTCTTCAAGCGGTGCTTGGCTACAAGCGGCCATTGCAAGACAGCCTATCAGAAGACAAATGGGTTTCATTTGGGCGGCGGTCTAACGTGAAGGTAACCGGCGCGGAGCCGGCTTTATCGGCGGAGCGTCCGTGTTGACCGCCATGTTATGTTTCATCGCTACGACGCAGTGCCATAGATGACTTTCTCTGCGAAAAAGCGGACGAGCGGGATGAACTCTTCGATAGTGTTCTCTGAATCAGAAAGCGGGATATGGCATTCCTCACGTTTGTAGCGATCGCTTGAGTGAACAATCGCATTTCGGACATGTTTCAATGCTGTTGCTGCGTTGGAAAGTGCATGGCCATCGCGCAACGAGACCTCAATGTGCTCGCCGAAAACCTTCCGCTTTTTCGTATACAGCTTCTCTCCGCACTTCTCTTCCAGTTGGGCGATGAACTCGATCAGTTCCGTTTCCTGAACAAAGCGGTAAAGAACATTGCGTAACATTTCTGTTTCGTCGCTTCGCGCATCTTGGCCGCGAACTGTGGATATGAGCTTATCTAGACTGTCGTGGCCGGTACGGAACTTCGGGTCGTTAAGCATCGCGGTAAGGTGATGGTGTAACAAGTCCTCCGAGACCCGCAGGAAGTAGTACTCAAGGACATGGTAATAGGCCAAGAAGCTTTGGCTTGGGAACGGACTTGCCTTGGCTACTTTGTAAAAGCTCACAACGTTTTCGTCGTATGTCGCACGGGGAATTGAATGGTCCTCTGACGTTTCATCGAGATGGGCTGTGTTGAGTCGCTTCGATGAAGGTTTCCATATTGCAAAGCAATCATGCTGCTCAACTGCGATCTTGAACAGGCAATTCTTGATTGTCGTAACTGAAATTTCGCGGAGGTTCGGGGGCGTCCTTCTCCCCTTTGCCGTGTAGGTCGCCGTGGTTGGCATCCACATGATTTGCGGAACCCTACGAAACGAAAGGTTAGTCAGGCGCTTCAAAACTCGCGCCTTGAAATACACCTCATAGTCCGGCGAGTCGAAGAACGCAAGCGCGAAGATGATAGAGGCACCGCCGATGGTGACGGCATTGCCCTTCAAGTCCGACAGCGCATACTGATCTAGAGCAAGAGCACCAGATGAAAGCTTCACCAGTCGAACTTCGACAGAGTTGTTATGAACAAGCGTCAGGTTTTCCAGATCAAATGTGATGCTTCTAGCCTGCTTGTACTGCTTGTATGCGTCCTCCCATCCTTCTTCGAGCCGTATCTTTGTTGGCCTGTGCTCGCCTTGGACGTGAACCTCATTGCCAACGACCGCGCAGTCGACGCCAAACGCTTTAAGACGACTATGGATATGTGTGATTAGGTTCATGATGAAACATAACGTGGAAGTAACCGGCACCGGAGCGCCAGCGAAGGGAACGCAAATGCGCAGCATTTGGGTGTCCGGTTGACTGCCTTGTTAGCCGCGCAACC
>NZ_JACIET010000007.1 GCF_014197015.1 Niveibacterium umoris | reverse complement strand
GTGGGCGGTGGGTTGCTACAAGGTCATGCTCCTTACGGGGCGCAAGGATTCAAACACTTTGCGGTTTTACCAATCGGCGGGGTTCAGTTCGGATGACAAACAAGGCTTCATCGCTAAGCCCGCGGGCTAACAAGTCCGTCAACGGGACGCCAAACTGCTGCGCACTTTGGTTCCCTCCGCTGCGCTCCGGCGCCCGTTACGTCCAACGTTAGGCACCTGAAATGCACTTGCCGCAGTCGATAAAAGCTATCCGCGAGATCTTTGTCGGGCGGTCTGTCAATTTGCCGGAGCTCCCGGGCGTGTACGCGTTCTGGTGGCTTGGCGAAAGGAGCACGCTGATGTCTGCGAACAGGCACATAGTGCTGAAAGGCCCGAAGGAGCAGCCCGTTGACGTGGAGTACAAGGACTGGTGGCCAACGGAGCTCTTCTACCCATGCTTATACGTGGGTAAAACAACAAACATGAAGAAGAGGTTCTCTCTTCACATCAAGAGAGATTGCCCGGGCCGACTTCATGCCGCTCACCCTGAAAACTGGAAAGCGATACCAAGAACTACTTCCTGTCAGCTCCGTTGGGGCATCGAGCATGTCTTCCCCAATGAATCCGATCCCCTTAAGACCATCTATAGCTCTGTCGGCTTCTCCTACAGAACCGACTTTGCGGAGAATGCAATCGCGGAGCGCTTCTTTGAGGAAGATCGTTTGGTTGGTACTTGGCGCCCGTGGTTCAACATCGACTCGGAGCGCTGAGGTGCCTAACCCTTCCATCGAGCGGACGTCTTACAGCCGGCTGCGCCGTCTGCAAGCCGCCGCTCATGTCGAACGTTAGGTGCTTCGTGAGCAGAGATCTAGCGGCGAATTCAGAGTACGCGCGATATATGCGGGCATGGATTCATAACCTTGCGATGCCGTCTGAACCAGAGATTCGAAACGCTTTTGCGTTGCTTGAACAATACTGGGATGGCACGCTACAGACAGATCTCGAGCCTATTAAGGCCAAGCTGTGGGCCTGGGTTGACGCAAACGGGGGGCCTCGAGTGTCTTCCGAACGCTCACTTCTCGTTGCGAGAATGGTGCTTTGCTTGGCGTACGAAAATAACCGCGAGCTAGAAGACATGGGGTTCTTTGATGATCTCCTTCACAACTACGGCGTACCCCGCAAGACGATCAACCTGTATGGTTCCGGCAATCCTCCGCCCCGCACCTAACAGTTCAGTCAACCGGACACCAAACTGCTGCGCAGTTTGGTTCCCTTCGCTGCGCTCCGGTGCCGGTTACTTTCAACGTTAGCCTCGTGTTGAATAGCCCTCAATTCCTGTCGTCAGCAATTGAATCGCCGTCCCGGCGCCAGGCGCTTTGCGGGGCACCGCACGCTGCTGCCAGCTCGGCGGGTCATCGCGCTGCACGGCGCTTGCGCGCTCAACCGTCGCGGGCTTCGAGGGCGGCGCCTTCAACGGTGAGTGCGCGTTTCCCCGCGTCCGCGTTTAGCGGCTTTGCGCTGTCAGCGCGTTTGCCCGGCGTTCTTCCCGGCACGCTTCTCGTCGGCTCGCAGCGCGTCGTTTCTGGTTGCGCTGCTTCTTTTGCGGTTCGGGTTTTGCGTCGGCTGGCCGTTGCGGCGAGCCATTTGGTTTCTCAATCGGTCACGGGTTGCGCGGCTAACACGTCAGTCAACGGGACACCAAAATGCTACGCATTTTGGTTCCCTCGGCTGCGCCTCGGTGCCCGTTACCTCCAACGTTAGAGCTCCCACTATGGCGTCTGACTCTCTTCCGTTTTACCAATACTCGCCGGGCGCCACGACCGACGAGTTACTTGCGCTGGAGGGTCACTTCCGGAACGACTCAATTGTTGCGGCGTTCGAAGCGGCGCTCGAACAGAAAGCACAATTGAGCGAACAAGAAAGAGTAGTTCTCGCAGTAGAGGCTGTGGAACGCGAGGTGAACAACGGTGGCTTCTTGCAGTTTTTCGCTAACTCGTCCAAATCGCATGCGCACTTTGCTCCGAGCGCGTTCCGTCAAATCGCCGCACCGCTGACTTCCGCAATGTGCGAGGAAGCCCTCCAATTGGTAACGCACGGTGCGGTTCTCAGCGATGACGAACTTGAAGAGCGTGTCATGGACCCTGACGAAGTTCTCGAAGAGCGCCTGAGCGAAATAGACAAACGCTATTACTCTGGGCCAGAAGAACCCCTCTCCGAAAAGCTGTTCGAGTTCATTAAGCGCAATCGAACCAACATCCGCGCAAATGAGCTCTAACCAGTCCGTCAACGGGACGCCAAACTGCTGCGCAGTTTGGTTCCCTCCGCTGCGCTCCGGCGCCCGTTACGTCCAACGTTAGGCCTACCAATGATGGGACCGTCAGAGCTGGAACTGTTCGAACAGATTGCAAAATTCCATCGCGAACTGAATCGAGCAGAAGTTGTACCGCCCAATTGCTATCGAAGAAACAAGGTTCACTACGACCTCGTTTCCTACATCAACAATATTATCGGCCTCGTTCTCAGTGAAAACTATGAAGTCATCCCCGTTTTCATAGGCCGAGCGTTGTCGCACATGGAAGCATTTCCATCTAACAGCGAGTCGTTGCATTACTACTCTTGCGTAAACCGGTATCTTGCGTTGGTCGCAACGCTTGTCCTGTCTCGGGGCGTCTCTCTAGGCGACTTTGTTCCAGCGCCATTCGTTGAAGCTATCTGCGTCAATGCCAGCTAGCTACGTGCGCAACGCCACGCCTTGGCCTAACAGGTCAGTCAACCGGACACCCAAACCGCTGCGCAGTTTGGGTCCCCTCCGCTGGCGCTCCGGTGCCGGTTACTTTCAACGTTAGGCCCCCTATGGATGCGTCTGTGGTGCTCTGCGTTGACGGCAAGAAGCAATCGCTGTCCGCCTTCGCAATTCCGGAAATGAGCTTGAGTTCGGCTCGGACCGAAATGAAGAAGCACAGCTTTTCCGTCACGGTCAGCGCTTCGGACATGCTGGCGCGCCTCGCGGCTCCGTACGATGCATGGGTGGCTGACTCGAAGAAGGATGACCAGCTTTGTGCTGAGCCACAAGATGAGTTGGCTGAAGCAGGGTATCCAGCGCTGCAGCAGGTGCTCGCCATGCCGAATCTTTTGGAGCTTGTGGTGGGCCACTACTTGTTCGGAGAACTCGTGCGGCCGTTGATTTGGAACGGCCACGGTCCCATCGAGTACTGGTTTGATCAAGTCACTTCTTGCCGTTCAACCGGCATAGTCGTCGAGGTTGCTGGTGTGTGCTTCAGCAGGCGTTGAGCGCCTTCTTCTGCTCGGCCGGTGGCCTAACCCCTCCATCGAGCGGACGTCTTACAGCCGGCTTCGCCGTCTGCAAGCCGCCGCTCATGTCGAACGTTAGGCGCCGCTTTTTGTTGCGCGAAGAAATCTGATTTCACTTATTGGCAGTTCTTTCTGCGGCTAACGGAAGCGCTATGACATCGAACGAAAAGCAATATTGGTTTCCCGCAAAACGTTACGGTTGGGGCTGGGGCGTGCCAACAATGTGGCAAGGTTGGGTCGTTTTGGGCCTCTTTGTCAGCCTTGTCCTGGCAGGCGTGGTTACCGTACTTCCAACCTATGGGACAACTGGCTTTGCCGCCTACACAGGTGTGCTCACACTCGCGTTAACTGCCATCTGCTGGGTCAAGGGCGAGCGCCCGCAATGGCGTTGGGGCAAGAAGTGACGGCGGCGCCTAACAAGTCCGTCAACGGGACACCCAAATGCTACGCATTTGGGTTCCCTCGGCTGCGCCTCGGTGCCCGTTACTTCCAACGTTAGATTTCTACAATGACAATTTACCGCGTACTCAAAGCAGAGAAACGACCGACCATTGTGGTGAAGAAGGGTTTCTGTTGGCCAGCGCTTTTCGTTGCGCCGTTTTGGGCGCTATATAAGAAATTTTGGCCTTTAGCAGCCGTTACAGCCGGTGTCGCTGCGACGCTGAATTTCGCGGTGCGCTACGCTATCCAAAACGATGCCATGTTGCTCGGTTATCTCATTACAGGGGCGCATGTCGCGTTCCTCATTTTTGTCGCAAAGAACGCGAATCTTCTCCTTACGTCCTACCTGCTTTCTAAGGGTTATGAGGTTACAGACAACTTAGAGGCCGAAAGCTACGATGAGGCTCTTGACTTAGCAAATGGCATACGACGTGGCAGCAAGGCGAGGGCCACGTAAATTGCATACGGCGCCGAAATCTAACAAGTCCGTCAACGGGACGCCAAAATGCTGCGCATTTTGGTTCCCTTCGCTGCGCTCCGGCGCCCGTTACGTCCAACGTTAGAGCGCATGATCTTCGCCATCTCCACTGATGACAAAACCATTTGCGTTTTTGCCTCGGAGGCGGAGGCGGTTGCGTACTGCGAAGGCTTTGACGTGTCGTCTGGAAATTGGCTCTTCTTCAACGACCGTGGCATTCCAATGCGCGCTAAATTCTCAACTCCTTCTACCCAGTCGGGAATGATAGTCACTCATGGCGTCTATTATTTGACTAGCACCGGAGGTCGGCCTTTGAGTCAGCACCTCGAAGGTGTGGCAGCGGTTGAAGGACCGGAGGGGCTTCGCTCCAAAGATGAAATCCGCAGCTATCTCGCCAAACACCAGGACTGAGCGCATGTGCGATCGTGGTTCATCGCGCTCTAACAAGTCCGTCAACGGGACGCCAAAATGCTGCGCATTTTGGTTCCCTCCGCTGCGCTCCGGCGCCCGTTACGTCCAACGTTAGAGCGCAAACCATGCATGGGGCACGAGTTCTCGTCGAGTTCGTATCGTCAGCGGTCGGAGGGCGCGACATTCCGCTGGTCCTCTCGCCAACGTATCGCCCTCATTTCCGGGTCGGCGACGGCGAACACCTAGGCGTCACGTTTATCGAAGAAGGGCGCATACCTGTCGCGTGCGGCGAGGTTGTCGAGGCACGCGTACTTTTCGCATATTCCCCAAGCGTAGAGTACAAGGCGCTTCAGGTTGGCACTCAGTTCTCAGTTTTGGAGGGTGCCCGCATCGTTGGCGTTGGCATCGTCGTAGAGGTCTTTCAACATGCCCCAGCGCTCTAACAAGTCCGTCAACGGGACGCCAAAATGCTACGCATTTTGGTTCCCTCCGCTGCGATCCGGCGCCCGTTACGTCCAACGTTAGGCGTGATTCATGTCATTTGAAACATTGCCAGATGACGAAACTCGGATCGAGCGAGAGCGCTGGTTCTCCATGTCATTTACGGCTGCCGGCCCCGATAGATACGCTGGGCCAATCAGCACTCACGCCTTACTTCTGGAAGTAGACATTCGCAGGGCGTTCGTTGCAGGCGCATGGATTTCCACAATAACCCTTGCGTTTGCAGCAATAGAGGCTCAATTTCGACAAGTTTTTGCGGGTGACTATGAAAACCGAGCCCAGTTGCTCTTCGGCGAGAACGCCGATCTGAACTGGTTAAGAAACTTGCGCAATTCAATCGTCCACGCTGGCCAGCCCGGGCTTCCATCGCCTGTTTGGGGCAGCAGTCCCGGTGACCTTCTGGGCACACACGCGAACCTTGAGGCCAACGCACGCCGGGCGGTTGCAATCATGTTTCGGGAAAACTATGGCCGGCGCCCCGCCTAACAAGTCCGTCAACGGGACGCCAAAGTGCTGCGCACTTTGGTTCCCTCCGCTGCGCTCCGGCGCCCGTTACGTCCAACGTTAGGGCTCGCACGATGGGTCGTCAGTTCGCCTACTTCTGCTTGCCAGAAGATCTAGCCGAGATCGAAGAGAAGGTCTTTGTCCCTGCCGGGGGAACACTTCTCGTGGTAGAGAAGCGTAATGAGCGTCACTACATCGTTCCGATCGGCAACTTCCCTCTGGCAAGGGAACTCATGGGAACGCAATCGTTGTCACTTTTGTTGGCACCTCCAGAACCACTCCGTTCCTTAGTGTTCTCGGGCCCTTGGCTAGATGTCGCAAACTCGAACGTAATTACAGTTGATCGCTGCTACCTGAAGGACGGCGGCATTCGAAGCGGGCGTTTCTGGTATGAGCCAAAGGTGTTTAAAGACGGCACCTTTCATGAAAAGCCAAAGGAATTTGTGGCTTGGGCACAAGCAATCTTCAACCAGACCAAGAAACTTCTTTCCCGCCAGAGTTTCAGCCATGGCAATCACACACTTACTGAGTGGTTCGGCCGTCAAGCGTGGCGTGAGGTCAAGGAGGGACGGCTTGTCGTCGCGCTCAACTAGCCCTAACCAGTCCGTCAACGGGACGCCAAAATGCTGCGCATTTTGGTTCCCTCCGCTGCGCTCCGGCGCCCGTTACGTCCAACGTTAGAGCGCACGAGTGATCGAGGGCATTTTCAATTTCGTCGCCTCCTGGCTCGTTGAAGTTTTGCTCACCGTGGTCTTCTATTGGCCAGGCTGGCTTGTCCTGCGCCTAGTCACCGTGGGTCGCTATCCGCCGCGCCTAGAACAACCACATAACGTGGTGTTTGTCTCAACCATTGGGTTCGCCGCCTTGTTGGCAGCGCTCACTATCGGTTATCAATTGAGCGGCTCATGAAAACAAACCCAGTTCAACGGCCGCGCTCTAACAAGTCCGTCAACGGGACGCCAAAATGCTACGCATTTTGGTCCCCTCCGCTGCGCTCCGGCGCCCGTTACGTCCAACGTTAGGCATTTCGTGGCAACACTCATCTGGCAGGCACCTCTGCGGTACTTTTCCCCCGGTGACGAATCCGCCTTTTTCTCATGGCTACAGTCCATCTCCGGAGTGGTTTCCGTTCAAGGCCGCGGCCGCGAACTCCATATTCGCCTTCGCTCCAAACGCCTTTCGGCTCAGAGCCTTCGAGAATTCATCGCGCTATACCAGCGCTATAGCGGCGACATGCGAGAGCTTGCGCAGTTCAGCAACCCGTCGAACGCGTCATGGTTTGCCGACCCCGATGCACCTTGGCACTCTCATGTGTTTGGGGGCGGCAGTGCTGCCTAACAAGTCCGTCAACGGGACGCCAACATGCTGCGCATTTTGGTTCCCTCCGCGGCGCTCCGGCGCCCGTTACGTCCAACGTTAGAGCGCACGAGTGATCGAGGGCATTTTCAATTTCGTCGCCTCCTGGCTCGTTGAAGTTTTGCTCACCGTGGTCTTCTATTGGCCAGGCTGGCTTGTCCTGCGCCTAGTCACCGTGGGTCGCTATCCGCCGCGCCTAGAACAACCACATAACGTGGTGTTTGTCTCAACCATTGGGTTCGCCGCCTTGTTGGCAGCGCTCACTATCGGTTATCAATTGAGCGGCTCATGAAAACAAACCCAGTTCAACGGCCGCGCTCTAACAAGTCCGTCAACGGGACGCCAAAATGCTACGCATTTTGGTCCCCTCCGCTGCGCTCCGGCGCCCGTTACGTCCAACGTTAGCCATATGCAAACGCGCCCTGTCCGGTATTACATCGCCGCGGCCGCGTCGGCTTTGCTGTTCGCGCGAGCCGCACGTGCAGACGCCGGCGTTCCTTTGCTGTTCCTTACCCTGCCGGGCATGGTGCTCGCGCTGTTGCCGGTAATAGCAATTGAAGCAATTGTGCTGGCGCGCACATTTAGGTCCAACGTCTTATCCGTGTTAAAGGCCTCCGCGTTGGCCAATATTGCGTCGACGCTCTTGGGTATTCCAATTACATGGGTCGTATTGGTGTTGTTGCAAGACCTGACCGGAGGAGGCCGATCGTACGGGTTAACAACTCCCTTGCAGAAACTTCTGGCGGTTACCTGGCAAGCCCCGTGGTTAATACCATACGAAGGCGACTTGTATTGGATGGTCCCGGCTGCATCGCTCGCCCTCATGGTTCCATTCTTCATTGCCTCGGTGTACATAGAGCTAGCGGTTGTTCTCCGAATTGTGGCCGACAATCCCCCGTTATTGGTCCGCCGCGCTGTCTTACGTTCAAACCTTCTTACCTACGCCATTTTGTGTTTCCTAAACGCAGGCTGGCTTATTTCATCGCTTTCCCGAGGGGCAGCACATGGCTAACCAGTCCGTCAACGGGACGCCAAAATGCTGCGCATTTTGGTTCCCTCCGCTGCGCTCCGGCGCCCGTTACGTCCAACGTTAGCCATATGCAAACGCGCCCTGTCCGGTATTACATCGCCGCGGCCGCGTCGGCTTTGCTGTTCGCGCGAGCCGCACGTGCAGACGCCGGCGTTCCTTTGCTGTTCCTTACCCTGCCGGGCATGGTGCTCGC
Source organism: Niveibacterium umoris (assembly GCF_014197015.1). Taxonomy (NCBI): domain Bacteria; kingdom Pseudomonadati; phylum Pseudomonadota; class Betaproteobacteria; order Rhodocyclales; family Rhodocyclaceae; genus Niveibacterium; species Niveibacterium umoris. Next base: position 1,574 of record NZ_JACIET010000007.1, on the reverse strand, counting down.
GCTGTTGCCGGTAATAGCAATTGAAGCAATTGTGCTGGCGCGCACATTTAGGTCCAACGTCTTATCCGTGTTAAAGGCCTCCGCGTTGGCCAATATTGCGTCGACGCTCTTGGGTATTCCAATTACATGGGTCGTATTGGTGTTGTTGCAAGACCTGACCGGAGGAGGCCGATCGTACGGGTTAACAACTCCCTTGCAGAAACTTCTGGCGGTTACCTGGCAAGCCCCGTGGTTAATACCATACGAAGGCGACTTGTATTGGATGGTCCCGGCTGCATCGCTCGCCCTCATGGTTCCATTCTTCATTGCCTCGGTGTACATAGAGCTAGCGGTTGTTCTCCGAATTGTGGCCGACAATCCCCCGTTATTGGTCCGCCGCGCTGTCTTACGTTCAAACCTTCTTACCTACGCCATTTTGTGTTTCCTAAACGCAGGCTGGCTTATTTCATCGCTTTCCCGAGGGGCAGCACATGGCTAACCAGTCCGTCAACGGGACGCCAAAATGCTGCGCATTTTGGTTCCCTCCGCTGCGCTCCGGCGCCCGTTACGTCCAACGTTAGGCCCACCAATGCAAATTACCTGCGAAAACTGTGGAACAGAGTTTCTAATCTTTTCGAATGAAGATGCGTGCGCGAAGTGCGGCTGGGTGCCCCCTGAGCCTAATTTCAATAACTTTGGAGTTATTGCACCGAGTAAGAATCACTTGCGCAATGGCACATCACCCTCGGAAGGCCCAGAGTGGTGGCGCATGGTCCTCGCGGCGCCGATAATGATACTGAGCTTTGGTTTGATCTATTTGGGTACAAAGATGGGGCGCAACGGCGGAGACCTTGCGTCTGTCCCTGGCATCATTTGCCTTGCTGCCGGAGGGGCAGTCCTCGGCACACGATCACCAATTGGAACCTCATTGGCGTGCGGCGCGGCATCCCTGTTGCTCCTGTTTGCGTATGTCTTTGCTACAAACATCTGCTTCGTTTGCAAATAGAGGGAAAGGCCCCACCGTGCCTAACAAGTCCGTCAACGGGACGCCAAAATGCTGCGCATTTTGGTTCCCTCCGCTGCGCTGCGGCGCCCGTTACGTCAAACGTTAGCGCCCAAATGCCGACTCTCCGAAACACACTCATTCGAAAGCGTCGAATTCTGCTCGTGGCGTTCTACCTGCCGCTATCGGTTATTGCGGTCATGTCGCTCTTTAGCGAATCCTTGCCACCCGAAATGCAGGGGCGTATTGCGCTCATCGCGGGGGCCGTTGCAGTTGTTGCGGGGTTTGCCCAATTATTCTTGCTAAAGTGCCCGGCCTGTTCAAAGTCTATTGATCCGCAACTTCGCATCAAGTATCTGCGCCCCATAAACTATTGCCCGTATTGCGGTGTCAGCCTTGATAGCCAGTCGCGGCGCTAACAGGTCAGTCAACCGGACACCCAAACTGCTGCGCAGTTTGGGTTCCCTCCGCTGGCGCTCCGGTGCCGGTTACTTTCAACGTTAGCCTCGTGTTGAATAGCCCTCAATTCCTGTCGTCGGTAATTGAATTGCCGTCCCGGCGCCTGGCGCTTTGCGGGGCACCGCATGCTGCT
>NZ_JACIET010000006.1 GCF_014197015.1 Niveibacterium umoris | reverse complement strand
CAAAAGCAAAAACCCCCGCCAACATATGAAGGCGGGGGTTCTGGCATGGGGTAGTCTGACGCTGACCTACTTTCTCACGGGAGACCGCAATATCATTGGCGCGGCTTCGTTTCACGGTCCTGTTCGGGATGGGAAGGGGTGGTTCCAAAGCGCTATGGGCGTCAGACTGAAACTGGTCGGCATGTATTAGGTTGCGATCGCCTTTTGGCGATGTGTCGCGCACCTTGATTAGCTCAAGGTTATAGGATCAAGCCGCACGGGCAATTAGTACTGGTTAGCTTAACGCATTACTGCGCTTCCACACCCAGCCTATCAACGTGGTGGTCTTCCACGACCCTTTAGCGAGATCGAGTCTCGAGGGAAGTCTCATCTTGAGGCGAGTTTCCCGCTTAGATGCTTTCAGCGGTTATCTCTTCCGGATTTAGCTACCCGGCGATGCCACTGGCGTGACAACCGGTACACCAGAGATCCGTCCACTCCGGTCCTCTCGTACTAGGAGCAGGCCCCCTCAAACTTCCAGCGCCCACGGCAGATAGGGACCAAACTGTCTCACGACGTTTTAAACCCAGCTCACGTACCACTTTAAATGGCGAACAGCCATACCCTTGGGACCGGCTACAGCCCCAGGATGTGATGAGCCGACATCGAGGTGCCAAACTCCGCCGTCGATGTGAACTCTTGGGCGGAATCAGCCTGTTATCCCCAGAGTACCTTTTATCCGTTGAGCGATGGCCCTTCCATACAGAACCACCGGATCACTATGACCTGCTTTCGCACCTGCTCGACTTGTGGGTCTCGCAGTCAAGCCTCCTTTTGCCATTGCACTATCAGTACGATTTCCGACCGTACCTAGGAGACCTTCGTACTCCTCCGTTACCCTTTAGGAGGAGACCGCCCCAGTCAAACTGCCTACCATGCACGGTCCCCGATCTGGATTCACAGACCAAGGTTAGAACCTCAACGACGCCAGGGTGGTATTTCAAGGACGGCTCCACCGGTACTAGCGTCCCGGTTTCATAGCCTCCCACCTATCCTACACAAGCCCCGTCAAAGTCCAATGCAAAGCTACAGTAAAGGTTCATGGGGTCTTTCCGTCTAGCCGCGGGGAGATTGCATCTTCACAAACATTTCAACTTCGCTGAGTCTCAGGAGGAGACAGTGTGGCCATCGTTACGCCATTCGTGCAGGTCGGAACTTACCCGACAAGGAATTTCGCTACCTTAGGACCGTTATAGTTACGGCCGCCGTTTACCGGGGCTTCGATCAAGAGCTTGCACCCCATCACTTAACCTTCCGGCACCGGGCAGGCGTCACACCCTATACGTCCACTTTCGTGTTTGCAGAGTGCTGTGTTTTTATTAAACAGTCGCAGCCACCGATTCTCTGCGGCCCCATCGCCCTTCGGATGTACTCCTACAAGCTACCGGGGCATACCTTCTCCCGAAGTTACGGTATCAATTTGCCGAGTTCCTTCTCCTGAGTTCTCTCAAGCGCCTTGGTATTTTCAACCTGCCCACCTGTGTCGGTTTGCGGTACGGTCACTCTTTGACTGAAGCTTAGAGGCTTTTCCTGGAAGCTTGGTATCAGTCACTTCGCGAACAAGTTCGCTCGTTATCACCCCTCAGCTAAGCCGCGCGGATTTGCCTACGCAGCACGCCTACAGGCTTGAACCGGGACATCCAACACCCGGCTGACCTAACCTTCTCCGTCCCCCCATCGCATCAAAGAGCGGTACAGGAATATTGACCTGTTTCCCATCGACTACGCATTTCTGCCTCGCCTTAGGGGCCGACTCACCCTACGCCGATGAACGTTGCGTAGGAAACCTTGGGCTTTCGGCGAACGAGCTTTTCACTCGTTTTATCGCTACTCATGTCAGCATTCGCACTTCCGATACCTCCAGCAGACCTCTCGATCCACCTTCGCAGGCTTACGGAACGCTCCCCTACCATGTGTCATAGACACATCCGCAGCTTCGGCTCGTGGCTTGAGCCCCGTTACATCTTCCGCGCAGGACGACTCGACTAGTGAGCTATTACGCTTTCTTTAAAGGGTGGCTGCTTCTAAGCCAACCTCCTAGCTGTCTATGCCTTCCCACCTCGTTTTCCACTTAGCCACGCATTTGGGGCCTTAGCTGGCGGTCTGGGTTGTTTCCCTCTTGTCCCAGGACGTTAGCACCCCAGGACTGTCTCCCGTGCTCGCACTTCTTGGTATTCGGAGTTTGCTATCGCGAGGTAGATCGCAATGACCCCCTCAACGATTACAGTGCTCTACCCCCAAGAGTGATACACGAGGCGCTACCTAAATAGCTTTCGGGGAGAACCAGCTATCTCCGGATTTGTTTAGCCTTTCACCCCTACCCACAGCTCATCCCCTAGTTTTTCAACACTAGTGGGTTCGGACCTCCAGCTGGTGTTACCCAACCTTCATCCTGGCCATGGGTAGATCATCCGGTTTCGGGTCTACGCCCAGCAACTAAAGCGCCCTTATCAGACTCGCTTTCGCTACGCCTCCCCTATTCGGTTAAGCTCGCTACTGAACGTAAGTCGCTGACCCATTATACAAAAGGTACGCAGTCACCCCACAAGGAGGCTCCCACTGTTTGTATGCATGCGGTTTCAGGATCTATTTCACTCCCCTCCCGGGGTTCTTTTCGCCTTTCCCTCACGGTACTAGTTCACTATCGGTCGATCACGAGTATTTAGCCTTGGAGGATGGTCCCCCCATGTTCAGACAGGGTTTCTCGTGCCCCGCCCTACTTGTCGTACGCTCAGTACCATTGAATTGCTTTCGCGTACGGGGCTATCACCCTTTATTGCCGGACTTTCCAGACCGTTCCACTAGCAATTCAATTATCACGTACAGGCTTTTCCCAATTCGCTCGCCACTACTATGGGAATCTCGGTTGATTTCTTTTCCTGCGGTTACTTAGATGTTTCAGTTCACCGCGTTCGCCTCCGCGCACCTATGTATTCAGTGCGGGATACCTCCTAAGAGGTGGGTTTCCCCATTCGGACATCCCCGGATCAAAGCTTGCTTGTCAGCTCCCCGAGGCTTTTCGCAGACTGCAACGTCCTTCATCGCCTGTGATCGCCAAGGCATCCACCACATGCACTTAGTCGCTTGATCCTATAACCTTGAACCCTGACTCTCGCCAGGCTTCAGTGTTCGATTCAAACGCCAAATGTCTTACTACACCCCATCGCTGGTTCAAAGGATGGAATGTAATCAATCGATGCAATCACAACCTATGGATTCGAACGCTCATCACGCTCTATCCATACATGCCTTCCAGATTTTTAAAGATCGACAGCTGACTCAAGTTGAGTCATGAATACAGGCAGCACCTGCATTCATGACGCGACTTCTTTGACGCAACCAAGGTTGGTGGAGCTGGACGGGATCGAACCGACGACCCCCTGGTTGCAAACCAGGTGCTCTCCCAGCTGAGCTACAGCCCCATGTTCCGTGGTACGAGCCGAACCCATCAGTATTTGATGGTGGGTCTGGTTGGATTCGAACCAACGACCCCCGCCTTATCAAGACGGTGCTCTAACCGGCTGAGCTACAGACCCTGCACGTCCGCTGTCTTTACTGAACAACCGATAAGTTGTGGGAGCTCGGCATCTGCTTTGCTCTAGAAAGGAGGTGATCCAGCCGCACCTTCCGGTACGGCTACCTTGTTACGACTTCACCCCAGTCATGAATCCCACCGTGGTAGGCGCCCTCCTTGCGGTTAGGCTACCTGCTTCTGGTGAAACCCACTCCCATGGTGTGACGGGCGGTGTGTACAAGACCCGGGAACGTATTCACCGCGGCATGCTGATCCGCGATTACTAGCGATTCCGACTTCACGTAGTCGAGTTGCAGACTACGATCCGGACTACGATCGGCTTTCTGGGATTGGCTCCACCTCGCGGCTTGGCAACCCTCTGTACCGACCATTGTATGACGTGTGAAGCCCTACCCATAAGGGCCATGAGGACTTGACGTCATCCCCACCTTCCTCCGGTTTGTCACCGGCAGTCTCATTAGAGTGCTCTTGCGTAGCAACTAATGACAAGGGTTGCGCTCGTTGCGGGACTTAACCCAACATCTCACGACACGAGCTGACGACAGCCATGCAGCACCTGTGTTCAGGCTCCCTTTCGGGCACCAATCCATCTCTGGAAAGTTCCTGACATGTCAAGGGTAGGTAAGGTTTTTCGCGTTGCATCGAATTAATCCACATCATCCACCGCTTGTGCGGGTCCCCGTCAATTCCTTTGAGTTTTAACCTTGCGGCCGTACTCCCCAGGCGGTCGACTTCACGCGTTAGCTACGTTACTCAATGGTTTTACCCACCGAACAACTAGTCGACATCGTTTAGGGCGTGGACTACCAGGGTATCTAATCCTGTTTGCTCCCCACGCTTTCGTGCATGAGCGTCAGTACAGGCCCAGGGGGCTGCCTTCGCCATCGGTGTTCCTCCTGATATCTACGCATTTCACTGCTACACCAGGAATTCCACCCCCCTCTGCCGTACTCCAGTCTTGCAGTCACAACCGCAGTTCCCAGGTTGAGCCCGGGGATTTCACAGCTGTCTTACAAAACCGCCTGCGCACGCTTTACGCCCAGTAATTCCGATTAACGCTCGCACCCTACGTATTACCGCGGCTGCTGGCACGTAGTTAGCCGGTGCTTCTTCTTACGGTACCGTCATCCTCCGGGGATATTCACCCCAAAGTTTTCTTTCCGTCTGAAAGAGCTTTACAACCCGAAGGCCTTCTTCACTCACGCGGCATGGCTGGATCAGGCTTTCGCCCATTGTCCAAAATTCCCCACTGCTGCCTCCCGTAGGAGTCTGGGCCGTGTCTCAGTCCCAGTGTGGCTGATCATCCTCTCAGACCAGCTACGGATCGTTGCCTTGGTAGGCTTTTACCCCACCAACTAGCTAATCCGACATCGGCCGCTCCAATCGCGCGAGGCTCTTGCGAGTCCCCCGCTTTCTCCCTCAGGACGTATGCGGTATTAGCGTAACTTTCGCTACGTTATCCCCCACGACTGGGCACGTTCCGATGCATTACTCACCCGTTCGCCACTAACCTAGGAGCAAGCCCCTAGATCCGTTCGACTTGCATGTGTAAGGCATGCCGCCAGCGTTCAATCTGAGCCAGGATCAAACTCTTAAGTTCAATCCAAATTGGCCAAACTCATCATCACTGACGATGTAGTATTGGCACTCAAGTCTCTTGCTTTTTCGAAACCGAAGTTTCGATTCGCTTCAACCGAGCACCCACACTTATCGGTTGTCCAAATTTTTAAAGATCAACTGCAAACTGCCACTGCTTTTTACTGCCGCACATCCGACTGCGTCGTTTGTGCTGAGCCGGCTATATTACCAACTCATTAAATTCTGTCAAGCAACGCTTCAAAATATCGAAGCTCTCACCCTTTTGATGGGATGAAAAACCCCCGCCAACATATGAAGGCGGGGGTTCTGGCATGGGGTAGTCTGACGCTGACCTACTTTCTCACGGGAGACCGCAATATCATTGGCGCGGCTTCGTTTCACGGTCCTGTTCGGGATGGGAAGGGGTGGTTCCAAAGCGCTATGGGCGTCAGACTGAAACTGGTCGGCATGTATTAGGTTGCGATCGCCTTTTGGCGATGTGTCGCGCACCTTGATTAGCTCAAGGTTATAGGATCAAGCCGCACGGGCAATTAGTACTGGTTAGCTTAACGCATTACTGCGCTTCCACACCCAGCCTATCAACGTGGTGGTCTTCCACGACCCTTTAGCGAGATCGAGTCTCGAGGGAAGTCTCATCTTGAGGCGAGTTTCCCGCTTAGATGCTTTCAGCGGTTATCTCTTCCGGATTTAGCTACCCGGCGATGCCACTGGCGTGACAACCGGTACACCAGAGATCCGTCCACTCCGGTCCTCTCGTACTAGGAGCAGGCCCCCTCAAACTTCCAGCGCCCACGGCAGATAGGGACCAAACTGTCTCACGACGTTTTAAACCCAGCTCACGTACCACTTTAAATGGCGAACAGCCATACCCTTGGGACCGGCTACAGCCCCAGGATGTGATGAGCCGACATCGAGGTGCCAAACTCCGCCGTCGATGTGAACTCTTGGGCGGAATCAGCCTGTTATCCCCAGAGTACCTTTTATCCGTTGAGCGATGGCCCTTCCATACAGAACCACCGGATCACTATGACCTGCTTTCGCACCTGCTCGACTTGTGGGTCTCGCAGTCAAGCCTCCTTTTGCCATTGCACTATCAGTACGATTTCCGACCGTACCTAGGAGACCTTCGTACTCCTCCGTTACCCTTTAGGAGGAGACCGCCCCAGTCAAACTGCCTACCATGCACGGTCCCCGATCTGGATTCACAGACCAAGGTTAGAACCTCAACGACGCCAGGGTGGTATTTCAAGGACGGCTCCACCGGTACTAGCGTCCCGGTTTCATAGCCTCCCACCTATCCTACACAAGCCCCGTCAAAGTCCAATGCAAAGCTACAGTAAAGGTTCATGGGGTCTTTCCGTCTAGCCGCGGGGAGATTGCATCTTCACAAACATTTCAACTTCGCTGAGTCTCAGGAGGAGACAGTGTGGCCATCGTTACGCCATTCGTGCAGGTCGGAACTTACCCGACAAGGAATTTCGCTACCTTAGGACCGTTATAGTTACGGCCGCCGTTTACCGGGGCTTCGATCAAGAGCTTGCACCCCATCACTTAACCTTCCGGCACCGGGCAGGCGTCACACCCTATACGTCCACTTTCGTGTTTGCAGAGTGCTGTGTTTTTATTAAACAGTCGCAGCCACCGATTCTCTGCGGCCCCATCGCCCTTCGGATGTACTCCTACAAGCTACCGGGGCATACCTTCTCCCGAAGTTACGGTATCAATTTGCCGAGTTCCTTCTCCTGAGTTCTCTCAAGCGCCTTGGTATTTTCAACCTGCCCACCTGTGTCGGTTTGCGGTACGGTCACTCTTTGACTGAAGCTTAGAGGCTTTTCCTGGAAGCTTGGTATCAGTCACTTCGCGAACAAGTTCGCTCGTTATCACCCCTCAGCTAAGCCGCGCGGATTTGCCTACGCAGCACGCCTACAGGCTTGAACCGGGACATCCAACACCCGGCTGACCTAACCTTCTCCGTCCCCCCATCGCATCAAAGAGCGGTACAGGAATATTGACCTGTTTCCCATCGACTACGCATTTCTGCCTCGCCTTAGGGGCCGACTCACCCTACGCCGATGAACGTTGCGTAGGAAACCTTGGGCTTTCGGCGAACGAGCTTTTCACTCGTTTTATCGCTACTCATGTCAGCATTCGCACTTCCGATACCTCCAGCAGACCTCTCGATCCACCTTCGCAGGCTTACGGAACGCTCCCCTACCATGTGTCATAGACACATCCGCAGCTTCGGCTCGTGGCTTGAGCCCCGTTACATCTTCCGCGCAGGACGACTCGACTAGTGAGCTATTACGCTTTCTTTAAAGGGTGGCTGCTTCTAAGCCAACCTCCTAGCTGTCTATGCCTTCCCACCTCGTTTTCCACTTAGCCACGCATTTGGGGCCTTAGCTGGCGGTCTGGGTTGTTTCCCTCTTGTCCCAGGACGTTAGCACCCCAGGACTGTCTCCCGTGCTCGCACTTCTTGGTATTCGGAGTTTGCTATCGCGAGGTAGATCGCAATGACCCCCTCAACGATTACAGTGCTCTACCCCCAAGAGTGATACACGAGGCGCTACCTAAATAGCTTTCGGGGAGAACCAGCTATCTCCGGATTTGTTTAGCCTTTCACCCCTACCCACAGCTCATCCCCTAGTTTTTCAACACTAGTGGGTTCGGACCTCCAGCTGGTGTTACCCAACCTTCATCCTGGCCATGGGTAGATCATCCGGTTTCGGGTCTACGCCCAGCAACTAAAGCGCCCTTATCAGACTCGCTTTCGCTACGCCTCCCCTATTCGGTTAAGCTCGCTACTGAACGTAAGTCGCTGACCCATTATACAAAAGGTACGCAGTCACCCCACAAGGAGGCTCCCACTGTTTGTATGCATGCGGTTTCAGGATCTATTTCACTCCCCTCCCGGGGTTCTTTTCGCCTTTCCCTCACGGTACTAGTTCACTATCGGTCGATCACGAGTATTTAGCCTTGGAGGATGGTCCCCCCATGTTCAGACAGGGTTTCTCGTGCCCCGCCCTACTTGTCGTACGCTCAGTACCATTGAATTGCTTTCGCGTACGGGGCTATCACCCTTTATTGCCGGACTTTCCAGACCGTTCCACTAGCAATTCAATTATCACGTACAGGCTTTTCCCAATTCGCTCGCCACTACTATGGGAATCTCGGTTGATTTCTTTTCCTGCGGTTACTTAGATGTTTCAGTTCACCGCGTTCGCCTCCGCGCACCTATGTATTCAGTGCGGGATACCTCCTAAGAGGTGGGTTTCCCCATTCGGACATCCCCGGATCAAAGCTTGCTTGTCAGCTCCCCGAGGCTTTTCGCAGACTGCAACGTCCTTCATCGCCTGTGATCGCCAAGGCATCCACCACATGCACTTAGTCGCTTGATCCTATAACCTTGAACCCTGACTCTCGCCAGGCTTCAGTGTTCGATTCAAACGCCAAATGTCTTACTACACCCCATCGCTGGTTCAAAGGATGGAATGTAATCAATCGATGCAATCACAACCTATGGATTCGAACGCTCATCACGCTCTATCCATACATGCCTTCCAGATTTTTAAAGATCGACAGCTGACTCAAGTTGAGTCATGAATACAGGCAGCACCTGCATTCATGACGCGACTTCTTTGACGCAACCAAGGTTGGTGGAGCTGGACGGGATCGAACCGACGACCCCCTGGTTGCAAACCAGGTGCTCTCCCAGCTGAGCTACAGCCCCATGTTCCGTGGTACGAGCCGAACCCATCAGTATTTGATGGTGGGTCTGGTTGGATTCGAACCAACGACCCCCGCCTTATCAAGACGGTGCTCTAACCGGCTGAGCTACAGACCCTGCACGTCCGCTGTCTTTACTGAACAACCGATAAGTTGTGGGAGCTCGGCATCTGCTTTGCTCTAGAAAGGAGGTGATCCAGCCGCACCTTCCGGTACGGCTACCTTGTTACGACTTCACCCCAGTCATGAATCCCACCGTGGTAGGCGCCCTCCTTGCGGTTAGGCTACCTGCTTCTGGTGAAACCCACTCCCATGGTGTGACGGGCGGTGTGTACAAGACCCGGGAACGTATTCACCGCGGCATGCTGATCCGCGATTACTAGCGATTCCGACTTCACGTAGTCGAGTTGCAGACTACGATCCGGACTACGATCGGCTTTCTGGGATTGGCTCCACCTCGCGGCTTGGCAACCCTCTGTACCGACCATTGTATGACGTGTGAAGCCCTACCCATAAGGGCCATGAGGACTTGACGTCATCCCCACCTTCCTCCGGTTTGTCACCGGCAGTCTCATTAGAGTGCTCTTGCGTAGCAACTAATGACAAGGGTTGCGCTCGTTGCGGGACTTAACCCAACATCTCACGACACGAGCTGACGACAGCCATGCAGCACCTGTGTTCAGGCTCCCTTTCGGGCACCAATCCATCTCTGGAAAGTTCCTGACATGTCAAGGGTAGGTAAGGTTTTTCGCGTTGCATCGAATTAATCCACATCATCCACCGCTTGTGCGGGTCCCCGTCAATTCCTTTGAGTTTTAACCTTGCGGCCGTACTCCCCAGGCGGTCGACTTCACGCGTTAGCTACGTTACTCAATGGTTTTACCCACCGAACAACTAGTCGACATCGTTTAGGGCGTGGACTACCAGGGTATCTAATCCTGTTTGCTCCCCACGCTTTCGTGCATGAGCGTCAGTACAGGCCCAGGGGGCTGCCTTCGCCATCGGTGTTCCTCCTGATATCTACGCATTTCACTGCTACACCAGGAATTCCACCCCCCTCTGCCGTACTCCAGTCTTGCAGTCACAACCGCAGTTCCCAGGTTGAGCCCGGGGATTTCACAGCTGTCTTACAAAACCGCCTGCGCACGCTTTACGCCCAGTAATTCCGATTAACGCTCGCACCCTACGTATTACCGCGGCTGCTGGCACGTAGTTAGCCGGTGCTTCTTCTTACGGTACCGTCATCCTCCGGGGATATTCACCCCAAAGTTTTCTTTCCGTCTGAAAGAGCTTTACAACCCGAAGGCCTTCTTCACTCACGCGGCATGGCTGGATCAGGCTTTCGCCCATTGTCCAAAATTCCCCACTGCTGCCTCCCGTAGGAGTCTGGGCCGTGTCTCAGTCCCAGTGTGGCTGATCATCCTCTCAGACCAGCTACGGATCGTTGCCTTGGTAGGCTTTTACCCCACCAACTAGCTAATCCGACATCGGCCGCTCCAATCGCGCGAGGCTCTTGCGAGTCCCCCGCTTTCTCCCTCAGGACGTATGCGGTATTAGCGTAACTTTCGCTACGTTATCCCCCACGACTGGGCACGTTCCGATGCATTACTCACCCGTTCGCCACTAACCTAGGAGCAAGCCCCTAGATCCGTTCGACTTGCATGTGTAAGGCATGCCGCCAGCGTTCAATCTGAGCCAGGATCAAACTCTTAAGTTCAATCCAAATTGGCCAAACTCATCATCACTGACGATGTAGTATTGGCACTCAAGTCTCTTGCTTTTTCGAAACCGAAGTTTCGATTCGCTTCAACCGAGCACCCACACTTATCGGTTGTCCAAATTTTTAAAGATCAACTGCAAACTGCCACTGCTTTTTACTGCCGCACATCCGACTGCGTCGTTTGTGCTGAGCCGGCTATATTACCAACTCATTAAATTCTGTCAAGCTTTTCTTTTTCGCTGCGGCGTTTCGCCACAACCAGAACCGCCTGAATCCCCGCCGTTTCGTTGCGTCTGCTTCGTCAGCAGCGGAGAAGCGGAACTATAGACATT
>NZ_JACIET010000005.1 GCF_014197015.1 Niveibacterium umoris | reverse complement strand
CGCTGCGGCGTTTCGCCACAACCAGAACCGCCTGAATCCCCGCCGTTTCGTTGCGTCTGCTTCGTCAGCAGCGGAGAAGCGGAACTATAGACATTACGGCAACACCCGTCAACTGCTTTGTCAGTATTTCTTCCAGCGAATTTGATTTCGTACGTCGCCTTTCTGCCGCCAATCCCTTATACGGCGGTCACTCGCGCAAATTTCCGCTTTCCGACTTGCAAGACCATCACGGCGCCACTTGAGACGACGAGCGCTTTATCAGACAGCTTTTCGCCATCCGCACGCACACCGCCTTGGTCGATCATGCGGATCGACTCGGAAGTGCTTGCCGTCAGGCCCGCCTGCTTCATGAGTTGCGCGATGGGCATTCCCGCACCCACGTCGATCGTGACTTCAGGGATGTCGTCCGGTATGGCGTTTCGCTGGAAGCGCGCTTCAAAGTCGGCCAGCGCATCTTCGGCCGCGAGGCGACCGTGGAAGCGCGTGATGATTTCTTGTGCAAGTTCGACCTTGACGTCACGCGGGTTGCGCCCGTCGGCGACAGCCTGCTTCAGCCCCGCGATCTCGATGGACGAGCGGAACGACAGCAGATCGTAGTAGCGCCACATCAAGGTGTCGGACGTCGACATCAGCTTGCCGAACATCTCGCGCGGCGCTTCATTGATACCCACATAGTTGCCGAGAGACTTGGACATCTTGTTAACACCATCCAGCCCCTCGAGCAGCGGCATCATCAGCACCACCTGCGGCGACTGGCCGTGATGCTTCTGCAACTCGCGCCCCATCAGCAGGTTGAATTTCTGGTCAGTACCGCCTAGTTCGACGTCTGCCTTCATCGCCACCGAGTCGTAGCCCTGGCAGAGCGGGTAAAGGAATTCGTGGATGGCGATCGGCTGGTTGTTGCCAAAACGCTTGGCGAAGTCGTCCCGTTCAAGCATGCGCGCCACGGTGTGGGTCGCAGCGAGCTTGAGCATGCCAGCCGCGCCCAGCGCATTCAGCCAGGTTGCGTTGAAGCAGATTTCGGTCTTTTCCGGATCGAGGATCTTGTAGACCTGCTCCTTATAGGTCTCGGCGTTCGCCATGACCTGCTCAGGCGAGAGCGGCGGGCGCGTCGCATTCTTGCCGGTCGGGTCGCCGATCAGCCCGGTGAAGTCGCCGATCAGGAACATCACGTGATGCCCCAGATCCTGGAAGTGCCGCATCTTGTTGATCAGCACAGTGTGGCCAAGGTGCAGATCCGGGGCGGTCGGGTCGAATCCGGCCTTCACACGAAGCGGACGGCCGCTCTTGAGCTTCTCGACCAGTTCCGCCTCGATCAGGAGTTCTTCGCTGCCACGCTTGATCAGGTCAAGCTGCTCGTTAATTGCTGTCATACCTGCCATCCGGAAACGTGATTTTTGTTACTATCGCGGCCAATTAACCGCGCAGCGTGTTGTAAATGAGCCACACAAAAGTTTCTATTCTAGCGCGGCTGAAGGGTCTTAGAGAGCAGGGCCCGCTCTGGTTCTGGTCCGGCGTCGGCATTGCTGGCGCGTCGGTATTCGGCATGGTGGCCGCGGTAGCGGTCATCCCCGGTCCGGATTCGGCGGCACTTCGCCAGAAGTCCGTCATCGAAGACCTGCTCGTCGCCCCGGAAGCCGAAGTTCTTCCCGATGATGCCGCGTTCTTCCGCGAAGAGCGCATCCAGCGTGGGGACACCCTCGCCTCTTTGCTGGCGCGACTCAATATTGACGACCCGGAAGTCGCCGACATGCTGCGCACACATTCGCTGGCCCAGGCCGCGATGCGTCGCCTGTCGCCCGGCGCGATGGTCAATGCGTCGATGACAGCCGGTGGCCGTGTGCTGTCGCTCGCCCTTCCGGGTAGCAGCAGTGACCACCAGCTGCTGGTGGAGCGCCGCGACGGCAGCATCGTGGTTCGCGATGCCGCCGTCAGATTTGACACCCGCATTCAGGCGAAATCTGCCGAGATCCGCAGTTCGCTTTTTGGGGCGACCGACGACGCCGGCTTGCCGGATTCGGTTGCGGTCGGTCTGGCGGAAATCTTCAGCTCGGAAATCGACTTTCACCGCGATCTGCGCAAGGGCGACCGCTTCCGCGTGGTCTACGAAGTGCTGTACCACCGCGGCATGCCGGTCAAGACCGGGCGCATCTTGGGCGCGGAGTTCATCAACGACGGGCAGCGCCACACCGCAATCTGGAACGACCGTGGTGGCCGCGGTGACTACTACACCGCCGAAGGCAAGAGCCTCAAGCGGGGCTTCCTGCGCTCGCCGCTGGAGTTTTCGCGTGTAACTTCCGGCATGGGCATGCGGATGCATCCGATCTACGGCACGATGAAGCAGCACAAAGGCGTGGACTACGGCGCACCGATCGGCACGCATGTGCGATCGACGGCTGACGGTTCGGTCGAATTCGCCGGCCGCCAGGGCGGCTACGGCAACTTCATCGTGCTCAAGCACGCCGGCGGTATCACCACCGCCTATGGCCACCTGTCCCGTATCGATGTGAGGCAGGGGCAGCGGGTCCATCAGGGCGACACCATCGGCGCGGTCGGTAACACCGGTTCGTCGACAGGGCCGCACCTGCATTACGAGTTCCGTGTCGCCGGCGAGCACAAGGATCCGCTCAAGGTCGTGCTGCCCGACGCGCCGCCTTTGTCCGGCAACGAACTCGCGCGCTTCCGCCAGCACAGCGCCGCGGTCATCGCGCAGCTTGGTCTGGCCGAGCCGTCGCGGGTCGCCCGCGCGGAGTGAGTACAACGAGCGCACTGTTCGCCGGGCTGATGTCCGGCACCAGTCTCGATGGCGTGGATGCGGTAGTCGCGGATTTCGCGGCCCCCCATCCACGCGTCGCTTCCACCGCGTTCCTCGCCTACCCCGCCGACTTGCGAGACGCATTGCTGGCGCTCAACGCCGCCGGGCACGATGAACTGCGCCGCGCGGCGGAACTCTCGGTGCGACTCGCATCCCTGTACGCCGAGGCGACGCTGGCCGCCCTGCGCAATGGCGGGCTTGCCGCCAACGACATCGCCGCGCTCGGCTGCCACGGCCAAACCGTACGGCACCAGCCAGCACTCGGCTACAGCCTGCAGCTCAACCACCCGGCCCTGCTGGCGGAGCGAACCGGCATCACCGTCGTCGCCGACTTCCGCAACCGCGACGTCGCAGCCGGCGGCCAGGGCGCGCCACTGGTGCCAGCCTTCCACGACTGCATCCTGCGCGACGATGGCGAGCACCGCGTCGTCCTCAACATCGGCGGCATTTCCAACATCACCGATCTGGCGCCCGGCAAGCCGACGCGCGGCTTCGACACCGGCCCCGGCAACATGCTGCTGGATGGCTGGGCCGCGCGGCACCTCGGCACGCCCTACGATGCGGGCGGAGAATGGGGCGCCCAAGGCCAGGTCGTACCCGATCTGCTGAAGCGACTGATGGCCCATCCCTTCCTCGCCCAAGCCGCGCCCAAGAGCTGCGGACGCGAGGAATTCAACCTCGACTGGCTCGACGCCCAACTCGATCGCGGCATCGCAGCGGTCGAGGTCCAGGCCACGCTGCTCGAATTGACCGCGCGCAGCATTGTCGAGGCCACGCTGCGTGAATGCGGCCAGCCAGACACGCTTGCCGTCTGCGGCGGCGGCGTCCACAACGCGCCCCTGATGGGGCGGCTCGCGGCGCTGCTGCCCGATACGCGGGTCGTCTCAACCGCGGACTTCGGCGTCTCACCTGACTTCCTTGAAGCGCTTGCGTTCGCCTGGCTCGCCCGTCGTTGCCTGCACGGCGAACCCGGCAACCTGCCCGAAGTCACCGGCGCACGCGGCCCGCGGGTGCTCGGCGCGATCTACCCGGCCTGAAACCGAGCAGTCATGGGTTCGCTGTGGATGCTGGTCGCGAGCCTGCTGTTCGCCTGCATGGGCGCCTGCGTCAAGCTTGGCGCCGCGCGATTCAATGCGGCGGAACTGGTGTTCTGGCGCGGCTTCGTCTCGCTGGTGCTGATCGGCGCCTGGGTCGCCTGGCGCAGGCTGCCCGTGATGACGCCGATGTGGCGCACCCACCTCGCGCGCAGCGGTTCGGGCTTCATCGCGCTGGTGCTGTACTTCCTCGCGATCATCACGTTGCCGCTGGCGGCCGCGGTGACACTCAACTACACCTCGCCCCTTTGGCTGGCCGCGCTGGTGGCCGTACTCGCGCACGAACCCCTGCGACGCAGCATGTGGGGCGCGCTGGCGCTCGGGCTAGCGGGCGTCGCGATGGTGCTCAAACCCAGCATTGATCCGGCACTGTGGTACGGCGCGGTGTTCGGCATGTGCTCCGGCGCGTTGTCGTCGGTGGCCTACCTCAACGTCCGCAAACTCGGTGAAGCGGGCGAGCCGGAATGGCGCACCGTCTTCTGGTTCTCTGCGGTGTGCGCAGCCGGCGGCCTGCCGTTTGCCCTCTTCAAGCCGCACAGCGGGGCCTGGACGCTCGCCGACGCGCTGATCCTGCTCGGCGTTGGTGGTTTCGGCGCGCTCGCGCAACTGGCGATGACCCGCGCCTACCGTTTCGGCAAGACCATGGTCGCCGCGGCGCTGTCCTACGCTACCGTTGTCTTCGCCGCGGTCTTTGGCGTCGTGTTGTGGAACGAACGACTCGACCCGCTCGCCTACCTCGGCATCGTGGCAGTCATCGCATCCGGCGCGTTGGCAGGCCAGATCTCGCGCAGGCCCGCTCCACCCGCCGAAACCGACTGACACCCCATCGCGGGCATGAATTTGATGCCCCGCATTGAAGCGCAGCGTGCCCCGCGCCGATAATGGTGACGTCCCATCCACAAGGAGTGCGTGATGATCACTGCAGAACTGCGTGACAACTGCGTCGAGGCAGTCGTGTTCGGAGAACTCACGCTGGCCGATTTCCGCCAGTTCGAAGCCCAGATCGAGGCCGCAATCGGCGCCGGGAAACCCCTGCGCGCCTTCGTGGACTTACGCGAGATGGCAGGGCTGACGCTCGATGCCGTGATCGAGGACTACCGCTTCGCACGCCGGCACAAAAACGACGACGGCCGCATCGCCGTGCTCACCAACAGCGATCTGGACTCGATCGGCGCGTGGCTTGAACAATCGCTGGTGAGCGCCGACATCCGCCTGTTTGACGACGAGGGCATGGCGCGTGCATGGCTGGCTGGTGAGTCGGTGGCATGAGCATGTGGATTACGCTGGTCGAGGCGCCCGCGCTCGCCACGCGGCTCGGCGCGCCTTCGCTGGTGGTGTTCGACTGCCGCCATGACCTGGCCAACCCGGGTCTTGGACTTGAGGCCTTCGCGGCTGGCCGCGTTCCGTATGCGCGCTTCCTGCATCTGGACGATGACCTGTCGGGGACGAAGACCGGCCGCAACGGTCGCCACCCGCTACCGGACCCGGACGCCTTCGTCGCCCTGATGCGGCTCCACGGTGTATCGGACACCACCCAGGTCGTCGCCTACGACGATTCAGGCGGCATGTACGCCGCACGGCTGTGGTGGATGCTGCGCTGGGTCGGACATGAAGCAGTCGCAGTGCTCAATGGCGGGTTCGCGGCCTGGCGTAATGCGGCGCTGCCGATCAGCACCGACCCGCCACTGCCGCTGCCGCCCGGTACGCTGGTGCGCAAGCCGGGCGTCGCGACGGTCGATGCCGACACGCTGCTGGCCCACCTGCACGCCTCCGACATGCGGATCGTCGATGCGCGTGCGGCCGACCGCTTCCGCGGCGAGAACGAAACGCTGGACCCGGTCGGCGGCCACATCCCGGGTGCGGTCAATCGCTTCTTCCGCGACAACCTTGCTGCAGACGGCCGCTTCAAGCCCGCCGACGAACTTGCAGCCGCATGGCAGGCCGTGCTCGGCAAAGCCACGCCGGCACAGATCGTCTGCCAGTGCGGCTCGGGTGTTACCGCCTGCCACAACCTGCTGGCCATGGAAGTCGCCGGCCTGTCTGGCGCGCGCCTCTACCCCGGATCGTGGAGTGAATGGTGCAGTGACCCCGCACGCCCGGTCGCCCTCGGCAGCGCCTGACACAAAGACGATGCGCCGATTGCCGCCGCTGGCGAATCTTGAAGCCTTCGATGCGGCGGCACGGCTGGGCAGTTTCCTCGCCGCGGCTGAAACCCTGGCGCTGACGCCTTCGGCGGTCAGCCACCGCATCCGCGCGCTCGAATCCAGCCTTGGATTGCCGCTCTTCGAGCGCCGCCACCGCACCATTGCGCTGACCGAAGCGGGCGCCCGCTACCACGCCGCGGTGCGCGATGCGCTCGACGCCCTCGCCCGCGCCACCGACGCGCTGCATGCCGACGGCCACCGCACGCTCGCGGTCTCGGTGGCGCCAGCCTTCGGCCGTGCCTGGCTGGTCGAACAGCTCACCGCCTATCAGGGCCAGCATCCGCACATCGAGTTCGCGCTATCGACATCGACCCGGCTCGATCCGGTGCAGCGCGGCGAAGTCGATCTCGCGATTCGATTCATCGACGCCGTACCGGCCGGCCTTGACGGCTGGAAACTGTTCGACGAAACGGTCTTCCCGGTATGCCGGCCGGGCCAGGCCGCCGCACTCACGCATCCCGCCGACCTGCTGCACACGCGCCTGCTGCGCCACCCGCTGCTGTCGTGGGCGGCGTGGTTCGCCGCGGCGGGGGTGAGCGCCGCCGAGCCCGCCGAAGGCCCGCGTTTCGACGACGGCGCACTGATGCTCGATGCCTGCGCCGCCGGCCAGGGGGTGGCGCTTGCAACCTCCACCCTCGCAGCCCCCTTGCTCGCGAGTGGCCGGCTGGTACGGCCTTTCCCGACCGAGCTGGCGCAGGGCTGCTATCACCTGATCGCCGCGCCAGCCGCGCGCGAAAAACGCTGGGTGGTCGATTTCGCCCGCTGGCTTTGCGCGACGGCGCACAGCCATGGCCACGCCTGCTAGCGGCCCTGCGTAGGCAGCGTTTGATCTGGCGCACTGTGCTGGTGCGCGGATTGATCCACGGCAAGAGTTTCCCGCCAAGCAAGACTAGTCTCGCGACTGACCGACGCCCCATCGCGCCACTACAAAGACACCGGGGCGAAGTCTCGCGCAGCAACACCAACAGAGCGCGGTCGTGATCATCTGGTTCCTCGGGGGGGGGTGCCATGTCCGACTTCGAAATCGTCGCACGCTCGGATTTTTCCGACGTGACCTTCTCGCTTGAAGTGCGCCATCCGCTGATGGCACGCGCCGCCAAGCCTGGCCAGTTCGTCATCGTGATGGAACACGAACACGGCGAACGCATCCCGCTCACGCTCGCGGATTTCGACCGCGACAAGGGCACGATCACGCTGGTGATCCAGGCGGTCGGCAAGACCACCCGCGAAATGCAGCAGAACTGCCGCGTCGGCACCCGCCTGCATGCGCTGGTCGGGCCGATGGGCATTCCGAGCCATATCGGCGCAGCCAAGAAGGTGATCTGCGTCGGCGGCGGCCTCGGCGTTGCGCCGATCTATCCGCAGGCCCGCGCCTACAAGGAAAGCGGCGCCTACGTGATCGGCGTGCTGGGCTTTCGCAACAAGGGGCTGATCTTCTGGGAGGACAAGTTCCGCGCCTGCTGCGACGAGCTGATCCTGTGCACCGACGACGGCTCGGCTGGCATCAAGGGCCTGGTCACCGAGGGCATCAAGCAATCGATCAGCGCACACGCCGACATCGACGAAGTCGTTGCGATCGGCCCGCCGATCATGATGAAAGGCTGCGCCGAGGCGACCCGCCCCTTCGGCATCAAGACCATGGTCAGCCTCAATCCGGTGATGGTGGACGGCACCGGCATGTGTGGCGGCTGCCGCGTGAAGATTGGCGAGGTGGTCAAGTTCGCCTGTGTCGACGGGCCGGACTTCGACGGCCACCTGGTCGACTTCGATGACCTGATGGCCCGTCTGGGCCGTTTCCGCCCCACCGAAAAAGCCGCGCTCGAAGCGTGGCAGGAGAGCTGCCGCCTGCGTGGCGGCGCCGGACACTGAACCCGTCTCTCGCCACCGCGAGCAGGAGGCCAGCATGGCCAAGAGAAAGACGATCCGCACCATTCCGCAGGCGCGCACGCCGATGCCGGAACAGGCGCCGGAGATCCGCATCACCAATTTCGAGGAGGTCGCCTGCGGCTACCGGCTGGAGGACGCGCTGCTCGAAGCCGAGCGCTGCCTCGACTGCCCCGACCAGCCTTGCGTGCGCGGCTGCCCGGTCGGCATCGACATCCCCGGCTTCATCCGCAAGATCGCCGAGAAGAACTTCCACGGCGCCTACGACGTGATCACCGACACCAACCTGCTGCCCAGCGTCTGCGGCCGGGTGTGCCCGCAGGAAAGCCAGTGCGAAGGCGTGTGCACCGTGGGCGAACGACTGGAGCCGGTGGCGATCGGTCGGCTGGAACGCTTCATCGGCGACAGGGCGATCGCCGAAGGCTGGACCAACCTGCCCTACATCGAGCGCAACCGGCACAAGGTGGGCGTCGTTGGCTCGGGGCCGGCCGGCATGGCCTGCGCCGCCGACATGGCCAAGGCGGGCTGCGAGGTCACGGTGTTCGAAGCCTTCCAGGAACCGGGCGGCGTGCTCAAGTACGGCATCCCGGATTTCCGCCTGCCCAACAGCGTGGTCGATGCGGAGATCGAAAAGCTGCGTCAGCTGGGCATCCGCTTCGAGTGCAACACCCTGGTCGGCCGCCTGTTCACGCTGGAACAGATGATGGGCGAGATGGGCTTCTCGGCGGTGTTCGTCGGCACCGGTGCGGGTTACCCCAGCTTCATGGGCATCCCCGGCGAATCACTGGGCGGCGTGCTGTCGGCCAACGAATGGCTGACCCGCTGCAACCTGATGCACGGCCGCGACTTCCCCGCCTACGACACGCCGCTGCAGCCGGGCAAGCATGTGGCGGTGATCGGCGCCGGCAACACCGCGATGGACGCAATGCGCGTCGCGCTGCGGGTGGGCGCCGAAAAGGTCACCTGCGTGTATCGCCGCAGCGCCGCCGAAGCGCCAGCCCGCGCCGAAGAGATCCACCATGCGCAGCAGGAAGGCATCGACTTCCAGTGGCTGACGAGCCCGGTTGAACTGATCGGCGATGAGCAGCACCGGGTGCGCGCGATGCGCTGCGAGCGCATGGAACTGGGCGAGCCGGATGCCTCCGGCCGTCGCCGTCCGGTACCGGTTGCAGGCAGCGCTTTCGAGATCGAGTGCGACATGGTGGTGTTCGCGATCGGCACCAACGCCAACCCGATCCTCGGCCAGACCTCCGGCCTCAAGCTCGACAAGCGCGGCTACATCTGGACCGACGACACACTCGCCACCTCGATCGCCGGGGTGTTCGCCGGCGGCGACATCGTCACCGGCGCGGCAACGGTGATCCAGGCCATGGGCGCCGGCCGCCGCGCCGCACGCGCGATGAAGGCCTATCTGGGCCTGCGCGACACCGATGCGGTGTACCTCGCCGCCCCAACCGACCCCGCCGAACGCCTGTTCGGCATCCCGCGCCGCGAACGCGGCTTCGCACGGGTGCACTTGCCGGAGACCGCCTCATGAGCGCCACCGCCACCCTGGATCGTCCGTCGAGCACCGCAGCGCGCGCCGCCGTGCCGCTCGCCGAGCACATCATCGAAGTGATCAGCGATTCCGGCGAGGGCGCGCAGCGCTGCGGGCAATCGCTGGCCGCCATCGCCGCCCGCATGGGTAACGGCATCTGGACGACCGAGATCATCCCCGCCGAGATCCAGCCGCCGGCGCGCAGCGTGGCGGGCGCCAGCGGCATCCGCATCCGCATCGGCGCGCAGCGCGTCACCAACGGCGGCGACCAGACCGAACTGGTGGTCGCTTTCAACGAGCAGGTGCTGATCGGCCGGGTACGTGCCGGCGAGCTCAAGCCGGGCGCGACGATCCTGCTCGAATCGATGTGGCGCAGCCACCGCGATCCGGCGATCGTCGCCTCCTACACCGAAACGGTGGAGGCGCTGCGGCGTGACGGCTTCGATGTGCACGAAGTGCCGCTGGAAGAACGCTGCCGCGAACTGGTGAGCGATCCGCGCAAGGGCAAGAACATGTTCGTGCTGGGCATCCTGTGCAACCTGTACGGCTTCGATGCACGGCTCGCGCGCGAGCAGATCGCCCGCATCTTCGGCAAGAAGGATGCAAAGGTGATCGAGAGCAACGTGATGCTCTACGAAGCCGGCGCCGCCTGGGGCGAGGCCAACCTGCCCTTGCGCTACCGCATCCCGGCGCAGCGATCCGAGGTGCCGCAGATCGTGGTGAACGGCAACACCGCCATCGCACTGGGCGTGATCGCCTCGGGCATGGACATCTGCGCGATGTACCCGATCACGCCGGCGACCTCGGCCTCGCACTACCTGAGCGAGATCTTCGAGAAAGTTGGCGGGCTGGTGCACCAGGCGGAAGACGAGATCGCCGCCTGCGCCTTCGCGATTGGCGCGAGCTACGCCGGCAAATGCGCGGTGACGATCACCTCCGGCCCCGGCTTCTCGCTCAAGCAGGAGGCGATGGGCCTTGCGGTGATGGCGGAAATTCCGCTGGTGGTGGTGAACGTGCAGCGCGGCGGCCCCAGCACCGGGCAACCGACCAAGGTGGAACAGGGTGACCTGCTTACCGCCATCTACGGCAGCCATGGCGACGCGCCAAAAGTGGTGATGGCACCCTGCTCGATCGAGGACTGCTTCTACTCGATCATCACCGCGCGCAAGATCGCGGAGACCTTCGGCATGGTCGTGGTGGTGCTCTCCGACGCCAGCCTCGCCACCGCACAGCAACCCTTCCCGCGGCCTCAGTTCAGCGAAGACTGGCTCGCGCCGCCGGTGGATCAGACACCCGTCCCACCCGGTGCCAAGCCCTACGACTGGGATCCGGTCACCGGCCTCTCGCGCCGCTTCCAGCCGGGCCAGCCGGGTGGCATGCACACGCTGACCGGGCTCGCGCACGACCGCAACAGCCGTGTCGCCTACGACCCGGCGATCAATGAAGAGGGCCTGCGCGCGCGCAGCCTCAAACTCGCGGCGCTGCAAAAGACCTTGAAGGCGCCCACCGTCTTTGGCGGTGATTCGGGCGACATGCTGCTCGTAGGCTGGGGTAGCACGATGGGCGCGATCGAGGAAGCAGTCACCCGCCTGCGCAAGGAAGGCCTCGCGGTGTCGGCGATGCACCTGCGCTTCATCCAGCCGATGCCCTCGGGCATCCGCGAGATCTTCAAACGCTTCAGGCATGTGATGACGATCGAGGGCAACTGGTCGGACAAGCCCACCGACGAACTGATCGACGAAGACAACCGCCGTTACTCGGCGCTGGCAATGATGCTGCGCGCGCGCTTCTTGGTCGATGTCGATTGCTGGAGCGAGGCCCGCGGCCAGCCGATCAAACCCGGCGACATCTGCCGCGTGGTGCGGGAAGCGATGCAACGCAAGGAGCGCGAATCATGAGCGGACTCTTGAGCCAGTGCGTGATCAAGCTGCATGAGGCGCACCATGCGCTGGAGGACTACCAGGGCGGCGTGCCGCGCTGGTGCAACGGTTGCGGCGACAACGCGATCCTTACCGCGATGCAGCGCCTGTGCAGCGAAGAGGATCTGGCGCCGGAAAACACGGTGTTCGTCTCCGGCATCGGCTGCTCCAGCCGGCTGCCGCACTACATGAAGACCTACGGCTTCCACGGCATCCACGGCCGCGCTTTCCCGGTAGCCGAGGGCATCAAGATGGCGCGGCCGGACCTGAACGTGTTCGTCAGCACCGGCGACGGCGACTGCTGCAGCATCGGCGCGGCGCACTGGATCCACGCGCTGCGCTACAACATGAACATCACCGTGGTGCTGCACGACAACCATGTCTATGGGCTGACGAAGAAGCAGGCCTCGCCGACCTCGCCGCGCGGCCTGAAGACCAACACCACGCCCTTCGGCGCCACGCTGGAGCCGATGAACCCGCTGACCGTATCCCTCGGCGTGCAGGGCGCGTCGTTCGTAGCGCAGGCGGTGGATTGGGTGCCGGAAGTGCTCTACGACATCCTGCATGCCGCCTACCGGCATGAGGGCTTCTCGCTGGTGCGGGTGCTGCAGCGCTGCCCGGAATTCATGCCCAAGTCCTTCGACCCGTGGCTGCACGACCCGATGCGCACGATGATGCTGACGCACGCAAAAGGCATTCAGCTGAGCGCATCGCTCGCGAAGGTGTACCGCAACCACTGCGAGCACGACCCGATCAACCTCGACCGCGCGCGGCAACTTGCCTCGCTGGAAGACCCGATCCCGGTCGGCATCCTGTACTGCAACCCGGACGCCCCGCGCTACGAGAACCTGCGCCACGCCGGCCAACTGCGATCCCCCGCGGCGATACAGGCCGGGCTGGAACGCGAGATGGACAAATACACCGTGTGGCCCGACAGCGAAACCGCGCCCGCCACCTGACCCGGAGCCTGTGATGGACATGCATGCCAAGCATCAGGATCAACTGGTCTTCCACCTCACCGGCCGCGTCCAGGGCGATGCGCTCGCCAGCGTCGCAGGCAAGGATCTGCGCCCCGCCCTGCTCGCGCCCTACCGCGACCTCGACGCCCTGCGTCACGACTTTCCGCTGGTGCTCGATCCGCAGGGCGAAGGCGGCGATTGCGTGCACACGCTCGCCGCGCTGGTCGACGACATGTTGCAGAAGGTGGCACCGCGCGGCTTCGAAGGCGAACGCCTGCGTCGCCATGCGCTGCAGCTGGAAACCGCGATCCGCCGCGCAGTGTCCGGCGGCGCCCGTGGCACCCTGAGCGATGTGTGGGACGCCGCCGCCGCACAACTCGGCGCCGCCGAGGACGACACGCTGGAACAAGTGCTGATGCACGCCGGCAGCGCAGTCGCCTGTGATGGCGAGGTGATCGGCTGCACCCAGGACGCGCCGGCACAGCTCCTCACCCACGCCTGGCGCATCGCCACCCGCGCCAAGTCGCGCCAGTTCCACGCTACCGCCAGCCGCCTGGTGCAGAAACTGTCCGACATCCTGCGCGCGGCGCACAGCCACTCCCAATCCGGCCGCACGCCGCAAAGCCTGATGGCCGCCCTCGGTGCGCCGCACCAGGCGCAGTTCGACTTCGAGGCGCTCTCGCGCGTGATCGGCAAGGGTGTGCCACGCGACGAACTGCCGGCGCCGCGCCGCGCCCGCATCGAGCGCGCCTTGAAGACACTCGAAACCCAGCGTTTCTTCGCCCCCCCAGGGGAGGAAGATGGCGCGCCGAGCCGTTACGAATTTGCCTTCGACAACTGTGCTGCCGCCGCGCTCGCCTACCGTGAGCGCCTGCCCGCGCTGGCCGAAGTGGTACGCGCGATAGGCATCGCCGAGCTTGAAATCACCGGCGCCTACAACGAGGCCGAGCACGACCTGATCTTCGCGGCACTAGACGAACACGCGCTGACCGCCGAAGACCTTGCCCGCTTCCCGGACTACCTCGTCTGCATTCCACCGGCGCAGAACGACGCGGCAGTCAACGCCATGCTGATCGACCTGCTCTCGGCCGGCATGCCCTTGAAGGTGCTGGTGGAATCCGCCGATCTGCTCGACGACGCCTCGATCGGCACCGGCCATTTCGCCTTCGGCGTACGCGGTGCGCGTCTCGCCACCACCGCCATGGGGCTGGGCGGCATGTTCGTGCTGCAAACCGCGGAGGCCAACTTGTACGCCTTGCGCGATCGCATGATGCGCGGCGTCTCCTGCGCCGGGCCGGCACTGTTCAGCGTGTTCGCCAGCCCTGCGGGTCAAGGCAGCCTGCCGCCTTACCTCGCGGCCGCTGCGGCGATGCAGTCGCGCGCCTTTCCCGCCTTCAGCTACGACGCCGCGGCGGGCAGCAACTGGGCAACCCGCTTCTCGCTCGATAACAACCCGCGAGCCGAAGACGACTGGTCGATCGAAACCATCGACTACGCCGACAACACCCTTCAGCGCCAATCAGTGCGACACGCGTTCACCTTTGCGGACTTCGTGCTGTGCGACCCACGCCACGCCGCGCACTTCGCCCTGGTCCGACCCGGCGACTGGCACGACGGCATGCTGCCGGTGGCCGACTGGCTCGCGCTCGATGAAGCCGACGCCAGCCAGCACGTGCCCTATCTGCTGGCCGTCGACGAAACCGACACCCTGCAAAGGGTGATCGTTGACGCACGCTTGATGCAGGCAACCCGCCGTTGCCTGCTGCTGTGGCGCCGTTTGCAGGAACACGCCGGCGTGCATGACTCCTATGCCGAACGCATCCTCGCCGGTGCAGTTCCGGAACCGGTGCCATCAGCTGAAGCAGCCGCGACATCGCCGGCCGCAACGCCCGAAGCCCCGGAACCGGAAGCGCCGGTGGTATCCGAACATTCCCGCGACGAAGCCTGGATCGAAACCGCCCGATGCCCCAGCTGCAACGAGTGCCAGAACATCAATCCGCGCATGTTCGCCTACGACGCCAACAAGCAGGCCTACATCAAGGACATCACTGCCGGCACCTATCGGCAACTGGTTGAAGCGGCGGAGAGCTGCCAGGTCGCGATCATCCATCCCGGCGCCCCACGCGACCCGAGCGAGCCTGACCTGGAAGCGCTGCTCGCGAGGGCAGAGCCCTTCCGCTAGCCCTGGTAGCGCCCCATGTAACGTGCTGGCTGGCGTGCCTGCTAGGCGCGGCGAATGTTCGCCGGATCGACCGCCTGCATCCCGCGCGGCTCGGCGTCACTGACCGGGACGACATTCTCGTCCCAGCACTTGCCGCATTTGCGCGACGGCGCGGGTTTGCTTGTCTTCCAGCGATATCCGCAAGCGTGGCAAAGCATGTGGCCATACCACTTGCGTGGATTCCTGCGGAACAGGAACGCAATCCCGGCCGCCAGCGCGACCGAAATGGCAAAGATGATGGCGAATGCAAGCATGTGAAGTGTTGGCGTTGGCGGTCAGAGGAAGTAGACGCAGTTTGGACGCACATCCGCTGCGGCGATTCCGCCTGAATCGTGACAAGTTGTGTCAACGGCGGCGCTGGCGGAAACACGCAGCGCCGCAATCGCCCGCACGCCGCCGGTCAGTCCCGGGCGCTCGCCGCCATGCGCCGGGCAATGATGCTCACCATGATCAGTTGCAGCAGGTGGAACAGCATGATCGGCGCGATGATCAGTCCGATCGCGGGGTTGCCGCCGAACATGATCTTGGCCATCGGTACGCCGCTGGCGAGCGACTTCTTCGAGCCGCAGAAGATCGCCGCGATGCGGTCGCTGCGATCGAAACCCAGCGCACGGCAGATCAGGCTGGTCAGCGCAAACATCGCCCAGAACAGCAGCACCGAGATCAGCGCGATCAGCAGCAGCGTCGCAATGCCGTGCGCCGCCCACACGCCTTCGGCCACCGAATCGGCAAAGGAGTTGGCAACGATCGCGAGAATCGTGGCGCGGTCGAGGAACTTCGCGGCCGCGAGGTGCGCCTGGATCCAGCGCAGCACAAAGGGCCGCAGCACCTGGCCAATGACGATCGGCAACAGCACCAGCAGCACGATTTTCAGGATCACCGGCCCCAGCGCCATGCCGCCCCCTTGTGCATGCAGGTAGGCGTTGATCCACAGCGGTGTGATGAAGACACCGATCAGGCTCGACAGGCTGGCATTGAAGATCGCGCCCGGCACATTGCCTTTCGCGATCGACGTCATTGCGACCGAGGACGACACAGTCGAAGGCAGCGCACACAGGTAGAACACGCCCAAGGCCAGCGCCGGGTCGAGGTGGTGGCCGAACAGCCTCTGGAAGGCCACGCCCAAAAGCGGGAAAAGCACGAAAGTCGCCGCCTGCACCACCGCATGCAGGCGCCAGTTCACTACCCCTTCGCGCATCTTCTGCGGCGACAGCGTGAGGCCGTAGAGCAGGAAGACCAGTGCGACGCCGTAGGTGGTGAACACATCGATCCGGATCAGCCCGCCCGTTTTCAGGAGCGATGGCCACAGCGCGGCGAGCAGCACCGCGCCGATCAGGCTGAGCAGGAAACCGTCAATACCGAAACGCTTCAATCGGGCGAGCATCGAACAAGGACCATCCTGGCAGGCGCCCGAGATCGCGCGCCTGCCGTGTCATAGCGAAAACCGCATTGTCGCAAGAAAGCCCCGCCACGTTCGCGCCCCCGCGCCCCGCGATGGCGAAGGATCGCCGCCGGGGGCCGGGTCCGCCGCGTCAGCAGGCAGGAGTCCGGCCGGGGCTCGTATAGACTTGCCAACACTGTGCAGGCTGCGGCTGTCCGCTGACAGGCAGGCCCGCCAGATCCCATCGTGAAACCTTTGGTGAGGTGCGGAATGCCCGGAATCTCTCGTGCTGCAGTAACGGCGCTGGTGTTGTTCGTGTCGGCCACCAGCGTCGCCCAGGCGCAGTGGGTGTATATCGGCAGGAAAGCCGTCGGCGCGGTGCGACAGATGGCCAGCGAAGCGGCCGAAGGCCGGGGCGCTGGATACGATTCGGCAACGGTGCTGCTCGCGGCGCGTGCAGATGACGTCTATCGCAAGGCCCTCGAGGTCGTGAAGGCCAACAGCAACTACCGCCTGACGCGCCAGAACGACAAGATCTTGACGCTTGAACTGACTGATGGCACATGGCTCGCAGGCATGCAGGTCACGCCGATCGACGAAAAGCTCAGCCAGTTGCTGATCGTCTCCAACACGCCGCCGTCGCCCCAGTCCGGCAGCTCGGTCGCGGTGGCGGGCGTGCTTCGCGTGTGCAAGGAGATGCACGTCGAATGCAAGGCCGCGCCGGTCCCGGCTGCTGCCAAGTAACAGGCGCACGCGGCGTCAGCGGCGGGGGGTGGACGGCGCGTCCGGCAGGACAAGCGCCGCCATTCACGTTGCGGTGACGCCGCACAGAGGTGGAAGCGCCCTGCCGCCCGACCGCGCATCGTTTCATTGAATTGTCACCGTCAGGCGCGAAATCTGGACTAGCCTTAGAGGGCCATATCCCTTTAATGCAGCGAGGAGTACCGCCATGCCCTCCTTCAAGGAAGCATTTGAAAAAATCGCCGATGGTCTGGAAGACCTCTCGTCGCTCGAAGTCGTGACCTACCGGGGCACGATCAAGATCGAGGCGACCGACGTCACCGCGCTGTCGTTCGACAAGATCCTGCAGAACGCGAAGGCCCAGGCGGGCTTCCGGGTCGTCGCGAGCACCAAGTCACGTCTCGACGGCGACACCCGCGCGTTCTACGACGACAACGCAACCGCCAGCGACATCGCGGCCCACAACGCCCTGTGGGACAGCGCTTCGGCCAAACGCGCAGCCGTCGTGCAGATCTTTGAATCCGAGATCCTCAAACGCATTGCCTGAGTCTCGCGCGGGCGTTTCACGGCAGTCATGCCACTGACCGACGCGAACAACCTCGACGCGCTCGGCGGCTGGCTGGACGAGGCGCGCGCCGGGCGCCACCTGCCCGACCCGATGCTGGCAACCGGCGACGCCAGCGCCACCAACGCGGCCAACAGCGCGCTCTACCTGCGGGCGATGGCATCGCGCCTTGCCAGCCTGGGCTACCTCGCGCCCGATGCTGCGCAAACCGATAACCTCACCCCCGCGCTTAGCGAGGCGATCGTCGCCTTCCAGCGCGATGCCGGGTTCAGCGGTAACGACATCGATGGCTGGGCCGGCCCGAAAACCAAGCATCGGCTGCAACAGCTGGTCAGCTTTGAAGAGGAACAAAGCCCGGCCGAATGGGGCGCCCTTGGGCAACACCCCGACTCATTCCCGGCCGTCCGCCGCGCCGTGTACTTACGCCTCTACACGCTGGGCTACCTGGATTGGGATGCGCCGCTCAGCCGCACCACAACTTTGGACCTTGATCAGAATCCGGGCTTTCGCGCGGGGCTGCAGCGCTTTCTGCTGGACGCGGCGGCGCTCGGGTTGAGCCAGGCGAGTCTGCCGCCGCAACTCACGCCGGCGAGCCTGCAACTGCTGTTCGGGCATGACGCCCTGATCGCCGCGCTGGCCAGCCACCCGAGCTTTCACGACGCGCCCGAACACCAGCGTTTCATTGAGGCCATCGGCTGTGTCGAGCTGTGGCTGCTCGGCTACGACGTGAGCATCGCTCGGCGACAACCGACCAGGCGGATCCGCGCTGGCACGCACGGGCCGCGCGACCAACCCTCGTTCAAAGACGTCAGCGCGGTGGATATTGCGCTGGCGGACTTTCAAGAGAAATTCGGACTCGAACGCAAGTCGCGCAGCGCCGCGCATTTCGGCCCGGACTTTTTCGCGCAGATCCATGCCCTGGCGGCCGCAGACGGGAGCGACGACCCCACCATCCAGAATGAAATCCTTGCCCGTGCGGCAACCCACCGCGACAGCATCGTCGACAAACTCGGCAAGCTCGCCACGCGGCTGTGGGACGGCGTGAAACGCCTGTGGGGCTGGCTCAAGCGTGCGTTGACGCAGGCCTGGGGCGACATCGAAGACGAGTTGTGGAACCTCGCTCGCTTCATCGGCGGCGAGGCGCGCAAGGCCTATGAAGGCGTGCTCAAGGCCATCGACATCGTGCACCACGGCCTCGCCTACCGCACCGGCCGCTGCTTTCCCGGCAGCCGCGCCGATACCGCCCTGCTCCAGGTCCAGCGCGACTTCGATGCGATGCTCTTCGTCAGCACGCAAGCCCCACCCGGCGCCGCCCTTGATCTTGTTCAAGCCGAACGGCACGAGGCCCGCTACTTCATCGCCGCTTGCCGGATCCTGCAGGCGCTCACCGACGCCTTGATCGAAGTGCTGAGGGTAGTCGTCGCCGGCGCCGGACTGGGCTGGTTCGTGCTGCTGCTGGCGCTCTCGCGCAGCGTGCGCGAGATCCACGCGATCCGTGACATCGTGGATGGGTTCGACGACTACGATCTGGGGCCGGGTTCGCTCTATCTGAACCCCACTGTCTGAGCGCCAGGACACCATCAACCGGCGGTTCAGTCATCGGGTGCTCACGGCCGCGGCACACGGTCAGATGAAAGTCCTTCATGTCTGGCGAGCCCGCATTCGTTCGACGCCGCACCAGCCGCGCATCACAGTGAGCGCACCCCCCCACCGGTGCCGCCACAGCCCTCCTACCCCGAGCTGATTCGCACCGCCCGCCGCCCGATCCGGGCCGGCTAGCTGGCCCGCCGTTGCGCGGGCGATTCCCGGACTGCTTTGGAGTGATGGAAATGAAACTGTCGGAACGAGAGGGCTGGATCTGGCTCGATGGCGCATGGCTGCGCTGGGGCGATGCCTCGGTGCATCTGGGCACCCACACGCTGCATTACGGCCTGGGGTGCTTCGAAGGCATCCGCTGCTATGCAGGTGCCGATGGCGCGGCGATTTTCCGCCTTGACGAGCATCTGGCACGCCTCGAAGGCTCCGCCCGCCTGCTCGGCATCGAAATCCCGTTCAGCCGCGCAACACTGCGCGAAGCCTGCGTTGAAGCAATGCGCCGCAACGGCCTCACCGAAGGCTATTTGCGCCCGCTGGTGTTCCTCGGTGACGAGCGCCTTGGCATGGACCCGGCCGGCTTGTCAGTGCGCGTTGGCGTGATGGCGATGCCCTGGGGGCGCTACCTCGGCGCCGATGCGCTGACGCACGGGGTGCGTGTGAAGGTGTCGACCTGGGCACGGCAGCACCCCAACGCCTACCCGTGCCGCGCCAAGGCGATCGGCGGCTACACCACGGCGATCCTGGCGGCACGGGAAGCGCGTGCGGATGGCTACGAGGAAGCGGTGCTGCTGGATACCGAAGGCTTTGTCGCCGAAGGGCCGGGCGAGAACATCTTTCTGGTGCGCGGTGGCGAGATCCTGGAACCGGAGGTGACCGTCGCGCTCGACGGCATCACCCGCCGCACGTTGCATGCGCTGGCGGCTGACCTGGGCTACCCGGTGCGCGCTGCGCGCGTGACGCGCGACGACCTGGTGCTGGCGGATGAACTCTTCTTCTGCGGCACCGCGGTCGAAGTGACGCCGATCGTGGAAGTGGATCGCCGCCGTGTCGGCGACGGCACGCCGGGCCCGATCACCCGTGCGCTGCAGGCACGCTACTTTGCCTGCGTGAAGGGCGAAGTGCCCGCCCACCGCGACTGGCTCACCCCAATCTGACACAGCCCACCGCGCAAGGCGACCTGGCTAGTCCTTCAGGTACTTGTCGTAGATCGCCTTGTAGCGGCCGCTCTTCTTGATCTGGGCCAGCCCGGCGTTGAAGTCGTCGCGGATTCTTGCGCTGCGGAAGACCGGCCGGTAGTCCTCCGGCCTCACCACGGCAAAGGCATGCTCCTGCACGGGTTGCGGCTTGAAGCCTTTGTCGCGCGAAAGTTGCAGGGTGAAGTAGCGGAAGATGCTGCGGTCGCTCAGCACCACGTCGTAACGCCCCTCGTTCAAGGTGCGAACCTGGATCGACTGGTCATTCTGCTCGTGGTAGTTGCCCGCCAGCTTCACCGGACCCAACCATTCCGGATAGCGTTTGTCGGCGCCCTGGAAGGCAATCACCGACAGGCCTTTAAGGTCTTCAGGGCGTTTGATATCGATGCCGCGTGCCCGCACGGTGATGAACACGTTGTCGTAGAACACCGCCGGATCACCGTAGTGCGCGCCAAAGGGCCTCAGGTCTTCGCCCAGATCGGTCATCGCGGCGTCGACCTCGCCGCTTTTGAAGGCCACCGGCACGCGGGCAAACGGGTAGTAGCGCGGAACCAGGCGATGCCCGGCCACGGCAAGTGCCGCCGAGATCACCTCGATCTCGATGCCGGAATTGGTCTCGGGGAAGCAGAAGGGTGGAATCTTCTCGCCGAAGGCCATCGTCACATCCACTGCGTGCGCGGGACTTGCGAGCAGCAACAGGCAGGTGACGAACAAACGGCGCATCGGTATGGACCCCGTCGAAGTCTTGCTGCACGCACTCTACGCCGGAAGCACCCGGCAGCGCTATCGCAGGCTTTCCCTAGCCCGCAGCGCCGGCGCGCCGCTGCAAGCGCCGCGCGACATCGCGCAGCGCCGAAGCGAAGGTATCGGCCAGCGGCGTGCTGGGCCGCTGCAGCGGGCGGATCAGCGTGACGCGGAACGGGATCGACACGCTGATCGGGCGCCAGTGCAGGCCCAGGCCTTCAAGCTCGATCGCGGTGAGCGGATTGACGATCGACACACCCAGCCCCTGCCGCACCAGCGCGCAGACCGACACCGCGCTGGTGGTCTCGATCACCAGCCTGCGCTGCACGCCCTGCGCGGCGAACATCGCGTCGATCGCCTGACGGTAGGCATCCTGCGGCGCGAGGCTGACGAAGGACTCCCCCGCGAAGTCCGTCGCTTGCAGCACGTTCTGGCCGAGCAGGCGGTGGCCATCCGGCAGCACCGCCACTTCGTCGCCAACGAAGAGATCTTCCGCGGTGGTGCCGGGCGGCGGCTCGGCGTGTTCGGTGAGGCCCAGATCGAAGCGCTGCGCGCTGAGCCACTCTTCGAGCAGCGGCGATTCCTGCGGCGTGATCGACAGGCTGGCCTGCGGATGCGCCGCGACAAACTCGGCGCAGGCCGCCGGCAGCAAGCCGTGCGAGAGGGCCGGCAGACACGCCACGCTCAGACGCCCCTGCGCGAAATGGCGCAGCGATTCGGCGGTGGCGGCGACCCGCTCCAGCCCGACGTAGCTGCGCTGCACTTCGTCGAACAACTGTACTGCGCGCGCAGTGGGCTGCAGGCGGCCGCGCACGCGGTCGAACAGCGTCATGCCGACCACCTGTTCGAGCCGCGCGAGCTCGCGACTGACCGTGGGCTGCGAGGTGTGCAGCAACTCGGCGGCGCGGGTGACATTGCCGGTGTTCATCACGGCGCGGAACACATCAATCAGGCGGTGGGTCAGCAGCATGGCTTATCCATATCAGCGGCGCATGATTGACGCACAAATCCGCATTTTTCGAAATACCCCGCGCGCGGCACACTGTCGCCATTCCCGAATCCAAACCGGACACACGCGATGAAGCCCAGCCTGAACCCCACCCAGCTCCTTGCTCTGACCCGCCAGCACGGCACGCCGCTGTGGGTGTACGACGCCGCGGTGATCCGCGCGCATGTCGCCGCGCTGCGCGCCTTCGACACGATCCGCTTCGCGCAGAAGGCCAACTCGAACATCCACCTGCTGCGCCTGCTGCGCGAAGAAGGCGTGAAGGTGGATGCGGTGTCGCTCGGCGAGATCGAGCGCGCCCTCGCGGCTGGCTACAGCTCGCGCAATGGCGAATCGGGCATCGTGTTCACCGCCGACCTGATCGACCGCGCCACGCTGGCCCGCGTGGTAGAGGAAGAGATTCCGGTGAATGCCGGTTCGATCGACATGCTGCATCAGCTCGGTGCGGTGTCGCCGGGCCACCGCGTGTGGCTGCGCATCAACCCCGGCTTTGGCCACGGCCACAGCAACAAGACCAACACCGGCGGCGAGCACAGCAAGCACGGCATCTGGCACACCGACCTGCCGGCCGCGCTGGCCGCGATCCGCCAGCACGGCCTGAAGCTGGTCGGCCTGCACATGCACATCGGCTCGGGTGTCGATTACAAGCATCTGGAGCAGGTGTGCGGCGCGATGGTCGAACTCACCCGCCAGCTCGACGCCCCGCTGGAGGCAATCTCGGCCGGCGGCGGCCTGTCGATTCCCTACCGCACGAACGATCCGCAGATCGACACCGAACACTACTTCGGCCTGTGGGACGCGGCGCGCCGCGAAGTCGGCCAGATCCTCGGCGTGACGCCGCACCTGGAAATCGAACCGGGCCGTTATCTGGTGGCCGAATCCGGCCTGCTGCTGACCGAAGTGCGCGCGGTGAAGCAAGCCGGCAAGAACCGCTTCGTGCTGGTGGATGCCGGCTTCAACGACCTGATGCGGCCGTCGATGTACGGCAGCTTCCACCACATCAGCCTGCTGCCGCAGGACGACAGCCCGCGCGCCGAGCACGCCACCGTGATCGCCGGCCCGCTGTGCGAATCGGGCGACGTATTCACGCAGGGCGAAGGCGGCGTGGTGCAGACGCGTCACCTGCCCGAAGCGCGCGTCGGCGACCTGCTGGTGATCCACGATGCCGGCGCCTATGGCGCATCGATGTCGTCGAACTACAACTCGCGCCCGCTGATCCCGGAAGTGATGATCGACGGTGACACCGCCCGCCTGATCCGCCGCCGCCAGACGGTGCAGGAACTGCTCGCTCTGGAGCTCGACGCGCAGGCTTGATCTTCCGCAACGCCGCGCCGCCCTTCAGGCCGCCCCCACGAAGGCCGTATATATTGGGATGAAGGAAGTTTCGGGAGCGACACGCGTGCGTTTTCGGACGGCATTGATGGGCGGTCTGGCCCTGCTCGCTGCCCTCGGCAGCGCGGCGGCTCAGGCTCGCGAATTGTCCGTCGTCGCGGAAGCCTTCGCCCCCTATGTGTTCGAGGAGCGCGGCCAAGCAACCGGTTTTGATTACGACGTCAGCAAGGCGGTGCTGGCCCGCATGGGTCACACGCTGAAGCTGAGCTTCGCGCCCTGGAAACGCGCGCTGCTGATGGCGCAGAAGGGTGAAACCGACGCGCTGCTGGACATCGGGCGCGGCGATCAGAACGAACGTGAGGACTTTCTCGCGTTTCCGGATGAGGCGCTGTCGGGCACCCGCGTCACGCTCTTCTACCTGAAGAGCAAGGCTTTCAAATACGAGGGGCTGTTCAGCCTTGCCGGCAAGACGGTCGGCACGCTGGCGGGCTACGCCTATTCGCCGGACTTTGCGAACGCCCCCTACTTCCAGCGCGAGCCGGTGGAAACGCATGAACAGAACCTGCGCAAGCTGCTGCGCGGCCACATCGACTTCGCGATGATCGATACGGCGGTGGGCGTCTATACCGCGCGTCAGCTTGGTGTGGCAGATCAGATCGCTTACGAGCCGGTGACGATTTCCGGCGGCAAGCTGTACATCGCGTTCTCAAGGTCGCGGGGGCTCGATGCACTGGCGCGCGAGTTCAGCAAGACGCTGCGCGCCTTCAAGCAGACCGCCGAGTACCGCGCAATCTTCGCGCGCTACGGTATCGACCCGGCGAGCGTTGCGCCGCCCGAATTCTGAGCGATCCGCCATGCGCCACGCGCTTACCCTCGTCTTGCTCCTGCTCATCGGCGCCGCGCAGGCAAAAAGCAACCCGCAGTCAGCGGGCATCGATCGCTGGCTCAAGGAGTTTCAGCCCAGTACGCTGAGCCGCGAAGCACAGAAGGCCGAGCTCGAATGGTTCATCGAAGCGGCCAAGCCGTTCCGCGGAAAGACGGTCAGGGTGGTTTCGGAAATGATCGACACGCACAAGTACGAATCGGCGGTACTGGCGCGTGCGTTTTCCGAGCTGACCGGGATCCGCGTCGTGCACGACACGATTCCGGAAGGCGATCTGGTGCGCTCGATCAAGCAGCAGATGCTCAGCGGCAAGAGTGTCTACGACGCCTACGTCAATGACAGCGACCTGATCGGCACGCATTTCCGCTATGGCAAGACGGTCGTGCTGAGCGAGTGGATGAAGGGCGAAGGTCGCGACGTGACCTTGCCGACACTCGACCTCAAGGACTTCATCGGCCTCGCCTTTACCACCAGCCCGGACGGCAAGCTCTACCAACTGCCCGACCAGCAATTCGCGAACCTGTACTGGTTCCGCTACGACTGGTTCAGCCGGCCGGATCTGAAGGCACGTTTCAAACAGAAGTACGGCTATGAGCTTGGCGTGCCCCTGAACTGGTCTGCCTACGAAGACATCGCCGAATTCTTCACCGACGATGTGAAGGAACTCGATGGCCAGCGCATCTACGGCCACATGGATTACGGCAAGAAGGATCCGTCGCTGGGCTGGCGCTTCACCGATGCCTGGCTGTCGATGGCGGGTGCTGCCAGCAGGGGCTACCCCAACGGCCTGCCCATCGACGAATGGGGCATACGGGTGGAAGGCTGCCGCCCCGTCGGCGCATCGGTCGCGCGCGGTGGCGCCGCCAACAGCCCCGCCGCGGTGTACGCACTGACCAAGTATCTCGACTGGCAGAAGCGCTATGCGCCACCGGGCACGCTTGAACTGGACTTCACCGACGCGGGGCCGGTCCCGGCCAAGGGGCAGATCGCGCAGCAGATCTTCTGGTACACCAGCTTCACTGCCGCGCTGTCGAAACCGGGGTTGCCGATCAACAACCCGGACGGCACGCCGAAGTGGCGCGTCGCCCCATCCCCCCACGGCGCCTACTGGGAGCCCGGCATGCAGCGCGGCTACCAGGACGTCGGATCGTGGACGCTGCTCGAAAGCACGCCGGTCGAGCGCCGCAAGATGGCCTGGCTGTATGCGCAATTCACCGTGTCGGGTACGGTATCGCTGAAGAAATCCATCGTCGGCCTGACCTTCATTCGCGACTCCGACATCCGCTCGCCGGCGATGGCGAAGCTGGCGCCGAAGCTCGGCGGGCTGATCGAGTTCTACCGCAGTCCGGCACGGGTTTCCTGGACGCCGACCGGCCCCAACGTGCCCGACTATCCGGCACTCGCAGAACTGTGGTGGAAACACGTCGGCGCCGCCACGGCGGGCGAGAAAACACCGCAGCGCGCGATGGACGACCTCGCGGCACAGATGGACGAAGTCCTTGGCCAGCTTGAACGCGTGGGCATGGCCGCCTGCCCGCCCAAGCTCGCTCCGCCGCGCGATCCCGAGTTCTGGTTCAAGGCCGCCGACGGCCCGCGCCGTGCGCTGGCCAACGAAAAGCCGCCCGGCAAGACGAT
Organism: Niveibacterium umoris; assembly: GCF_014197015.1. NCBI lineage: Bacteria > Pseudomonadati > Pseudomonadota > Betaproteobacteria > Rhodocyclales > Rhodocyclaceae > Niveibacterium > Niveibacterium umoris. The sequence continues at coordinate 38,962 of NZ_JACIET010000005.1, read as the reverse complement.
CGACTACGACAAGTTGCTGCGCATCTGGCGCGAGGGCGGCGACAGCAAGTAGCGCATTGCGCAAGACGGCCCAACGCGCAGACCGCCTCTGCGCAAAATCGGCAGCAGCGTCAGCCGGCCGCCACCTCGGCCATGATCCACGCCCGGAAACGCTGCATCAGCGGCGTCTCGCGCACGCCGTCTGCCGTGACGTACCAGTACGAAAGCTCGGTCGGCACTTCGAGCGGGAAAACCTTGACCAGCCTGCCTGCGGCGAGCTCGCCCGACGCAATGCTGCGGCGGGTGACCGCGATGCCGCGGCCGTCGATGGCCGCCTGCAGCGCCAGTGACGAATCGTTGAACACCAGCCCGTTGCGCGGCTCGTTCAGCGACAGCCCGGCGCCACGAAACCAGTCGTTCCAGAACGGGTAGTCCTCGCGGATCAGCGGATGCGACGCCAACGCCTCGGGCGAGGTCGGCAATTCGCCGCGCGCGTAGTTCGGACTTGCGACCACCAGCAACGTGTCAGCCATCAGCCGCACCGCATTGGCTTCCGGATAGGGGCCGAAGCCCACGCGGATCGCCACATCGACGCCGTCGCGAGCGAAGTCGAGCACCTGTGCCGTGGTGACGATGCTGAATTCGACGCCCGGCTCGACGTCGAGAAAACGCGAGATGCGCGGCGCCAGCCAACGCGCCGCAAACGACGGCATCGTGGTAATCGTCAGCCGGTTGGGGTTGGTACGTCGCCGCAGGATGGCCGCAGCATCGCCGATGCGGCACAAGGCTTCGTTCGCGGTCGCCGCGAAACTGACGCCTTCCGGCGTCAGCGTGACGCGACGCCCGCTGCGCTGGAACAGGCTCACGCCGAGCCATTCCTCCAGCGCCCGCACCTGCTGGCTCACCGCACCGTGCGTCACCGCCAGTTCGTCGGCGGCGGCACTGAAGGTCGGATGGCGCGCCGCCGCTTCGAACATGCGCAACGCACTCAGGGGCGGCAAACGCGGCGGCTTTTGCATGTTAGCTCAGCTCACAAAGCGGTCAGAAAACATCGACGCATGATTCCAACGCCAAGCCAATAATTCAATCAAAGTTGGATCTATGGGCGGAGGCTTGCAATGAAAGTGAATCTAACACACGGCGCAATTGATCTGGCGCAAGGAAAACTGCTGTCACTGGACGCCGCGGCAGGCTGGTCGCTGCAAGTCAGCGACGGTAGCGTCTGGGTCACCAGCCCCGACATGCCGGGCGATCATTTCTTGCACGGCGGCACCTCGCTCAAGCTCGACGGATCGCGCCGCGTGGTCGTGGAGGCCCTGCAGGACAGCCACATCCGCCTGGTGACACGACGCCAGCGCGCCGCAACGCCGGCGCGTGACGCGACCGAATCTTTCAGTGCGTGTGCGGCTTGATCGTCTGAGAGCGGGGTAGCGCGTCCGGCCAGATGTGCTCGCCCCACAGCACGTCGATCGCGTGCGCCACGGTACCGGGATTGCCGCTGCACCAGAATCGCACCGGGCGCGCCACGGCGCCCGCGGCAACACGATGCCCGCCCTCGACGAGCCGTCGCTCCAGCTGACGCGCCACTGCCGCGCCGGTATCGATCACCTTGACGCCCGGCCCGACGATGGTTTCGACCAGCGGCCGCAGGAAGACGTAGTGGGTGCAGCCCAGCACGATCACATCGGCACCCGCTGCCAGCAAGGGCTGCAAATGGGCGGACAGCATGTGGCGCGTGCTGTCGCTGTCGAGTTCGCCGCGCTCCACCGCTTCGACCAGACCCACACCGGGCTGAGTCACGACACGAACGTCCTGACCGAAGGTGTCGAGCAAGGCCGCGAACTGCGCGCTCGACAAGGTGCCAACGGTTGCCAGCACCCCCACCGTGCCGCTGCGCGTGGCCGCCGTCGCCGGTTTGACCGCCGGCTCCATGCCGATCACCGGCAGCGAAGGCCAGCGTTCGCGTAGCGCACGGCTGGCGGCGGCCGTCGCGGTGTTGCAGGCAATCACGATGGCCTTGACCTCGTGGCTGACGAGGAACTCGGCCAGTTCCAGCGAGCGCTCCCGGATCACCTGCTGCGACTTGTCACCGTAGGGCGCATGGCCCGAATCGGCGCAGTAGATCAGGGACTCTTCCGGCAACAGCGCGCGGATCTCGCGCAACACGGAAAGCCCGCCCACGCCAGAGTCAAAGATACCGATCGGTCGAGTGTCGTTATTGGCCACGATGACTGGGACTGAAGAATCGCGAAGCGCGCATCATAGCCGCGCGGCAGTCAGGCAGAAACGCCGCACACGCCGCCGAGGTAGCCGGCAAAGCTTTCGGCAGCGGCGATGTCGAAACTGCCGTCGGCCTGCTTGGTGGTGCGCAGGTACTGGTAGAGCGCCACGATCAGCTTCATCGCAGCTTCGTCGGTCACCGAAATTTCGCGCGCCCCCAACTGCTTTACAGTGAGCCGGATCGCGCACTCCAGCGCCGCCATGTCCACGACTTCGGCCTGCCGGTAACGGTAGCCCGCCCCCGTCGCCAGCCATTCGAGCGAACAGTTTGCGGCGCGGGCAATCTGATTGGCCTTCGCCAAACCAGGTTCGGAGCCTGCGAGGTACTTGCGGATCAGCGCCTCGGACACGCCGACGCGGCGCGCAAAGGCGGCCACCGGCGTATCGCCGATCAGTTCGCGCAGCCTTGCGGAGAAACCCTCGTCCGCCGGCGAATTCGTACTTTGGTTCGACATTAACGCACCATGTTGCGAGCCACATGAAACGCGACTAGACTCGCACCATCGTACGCAATCTCGTACTTCATTACAAAACTCCAATGAGAACCGAATCCACGCTGGACTACGCCGACGCACGCGCCGCCATCGACGCGATGCGCCGCGAACTTGAAAACCGCAGACGCGCCGCCGTGATGGCGGTGGCCGACATGCGCGGCGAACTGATCTGCCTCGAACGCATGGACGGCGTACAGACCACCTCGGTGCGTGTCGCGACCAACAAGGCCTGGACGGCCGCGCGCCTCGACAGCCCGAGCGGCGACGTCGGCCGCGCCGCGCAGCAACAGGGCTGGGACTTCTGCTACTACGACGACACCCGTTACATCGGCTGGGGCGGCGGCCTGCCGGTGCGCGTTGGCGGCGCAGTCGTCGGCGGAGTGGCTGTCAGTGGTCTATCCCAAGAAGAAGACATCGCGATCGCCGAAATCGGTGTCGCTGCCATCCACACCCAGTCTGGAGACAGATCGTGATCAGCCCGCGCATCCACCTCGACCCGAACGGCCCCGAACTCTCGCGCATCGTTGCAGGCGCCTGGCGCATGGCCGACTGGCAGTGGTCGCCGCAGCAACGCCTGGACTGGATCCGCGGCTGCCTCGATCTGGGCGTCACGACCTTCGACCACGCCGACATCTACGGTGGCTACACCGTCGAAGCCCTGTTCGGCGAAGCGCTCGCGCTGCAACCGGGCCTGCGCAACCGCATCGAACTGGTCACCAAGACCGGCATCGCGCTGACCACGCCGAATCGCCCGGAACACCGGGTCAAGCACTACCGCACCAGCCGCGCGCACATCTTCGCCTCGGTCGACGCGTCTCTGAAGCAATTGCACAGCGACTGGATCGACCTGTTGCTGATCCACCGGCCGAGCCCGCTGATGGACCCGGACGAGATCGCGGAAGCCTTCGAGCGCCTGCGCCAGTCGGGCAAGGTCCGCGCCTTCGGCGTCTCCAACTTCACGCCGGCGCAGTTCGCGATGCTCAACGCCCGCACCCCGCTGGTCACCAACCAGATCGAACTCTCGCCGCTGCATCGCGCCCCCCTGCACGACGGGACGCTCGATCAGGCAATTGCGCTCGGCACCCCGCCGATGATCTGGTCTGCTCTCGGTGGCGGGCGCCTGTTCGGCGACGCGCCGGACGCCCAGCGCGTGCGCGCCGCACTCGGCAGCTATGCGCAGCAGCACGGCGTGGCGATTGAAACCGCCGCCTACGCCTGGATCCTGCGCCACCCGTCGCGCCCGCTGCCGCTCACCGGCAGCCAGCGAATCGACGCGATCCGCGCCGCCGTCGCGGCGACCACACTGAACATGGACGAGCAGGACTGGTTCGCAATCTGGGAAGCCGCCGCCGGCCACGAAGTGCCCTGACGTACCCGGACGAGAGCGCCGCGGGCAAGGCTTCACGTCAACGTTCAGGCTCCGTCAGCAGATCGTATTTTGCGAGCAGGCGGTGCAGCACCGGGACGGACTTGACCCCTGCGCCGCGCAGGGCGTCGAGCTTGCTGCGTTCGGCGTTCACTTGCGCGGCCTCGTCACGGTCGAGCGCGTGGTACGTGAAGGGATAGGACCAGCCGTAGCCCCAGCGGTAAGAGGTCGGAAAATAGGGGCCACCGCCGACGCGAACGCCGGCCAGCATCAGCGTGGCAATCGCGGGCTCCCCCACTGCCGCAACGCATTGTTCGAGTGCCCGGTCGGCATCGAGCCGGTCGCTCTCGGTGCCGCCAATCCAGTAGGCGACGTCGTGCCTGACGCAGCAATCGCGCCACAAGGTCTGTTGCGCAGCAGTGCCGTCCGGAAAGCGCGAGCAGCCGTCCGTTTCAAATGGCTTGAGCGTATCGGCCCACGCCAACGGCGAATTGCCCGCCGCGAGCAGGCACGCCAATAGCAGCAGCCGCCGCAAACTGTCCGAGAACGATCGCATCAAATCCCCTCCTGCTGCTGAACCATGCCATCGGCTGTCGCCGCCGGCCGCGCGCGGTGCTGCGCCAGCGCCCATGACACATGCTCGCGCACCACCGCTGATGGGTCGTCGGCGCGGGATTGCAGCGCGGCCAAAACATCTGGCGTGCCCGGCGCATTGCCCAAGGCGACCGCGATGTTGCGTAGCCAGCGCTCATGCCCGATCCGATGGATCGCGCTACCCGCCATGCGGGTCGCGAAATCCGCTTCGCTCCAGCCGAACAGCTCGACCAGGCTTGCAGCGTCGAGGCCGTTGCGCGGCGTGAAATCCGGCTCGGCGGTGGGGCGCGAGAAGCGGTTCCACGGGCACACGAGCTGACAATCGTCACAGCCGTAGATGCGGTTGCCGATCTGCGGCCGCAGCGCGACCGGAATCGCACCCTTCAGTTCGATCGTCAGGTAGGAAATGCAGCGCCGCGCGTCGACCTTGTAGGGCGCCACGATCGCGCCGGTCGGGCAGGCGTCGATGCAGGCGCTGCAACTGCCGCAATGCGGCGCGGTCGGTGTATCCGCCGGCAAGGCAATGTCGATGAACAACTCGCCGAGGAAAAAGGTGGAGCCGCCGTCGCGGTCAAGCAGCAGCGTGTGTTTGCCGCGCCAGCCGTTGCCGGCGCGCGTCGCGAGTTCAACCTCCAGTACCGGCGCCGAATCGACGAAGACACGATGGCCGCGCGGCCCGACCTCGGCCTCGATCCGCTCGGCCAGCTTCTGCAGGCGATTGCGCAGCACCTTGTGGTAATCGCGCCCGAGGGCGTAACGCGATACATAGGCGCGGGCCGGGTCCGCGAGTTGCGCATTGGCGTCGGCCGCTTGCGGCCAGTAATCGAGGCGCACCGAAATCACCGACAGGGTGCCCGGCACCAGTTCGGCCGGACGTGCGCGTTTGGCGCCGTGGCGCGCCATATAATCCATCTCGCCGTGGTAGCCGGCCGCAAGCCAGGCTTCCAGCGCTCCCTCCGCATCGCCCAGATCGACGCCCGCGATCCCGACCGCCGAGAACCCGAGCGCCCGCCCCCATTCCTTGATCTGCGCCGCCAGCTGCGCCGCGTCCGGAGAAGAATCGTGTCTGACCACCTGCATGGCCCCGATGATAGCCGCTCCAATGATCCCGCCCGCCTGCTCGCCGACGAGGCCGCGACCCGCGCGCTGGGCGCGGCCATCGCGCCGGGCCTCGCACCCGGGCTGACGATCTACCTGCTCGGCGACCTCGGCGCGGGCAAGACCACGCTGGTACGCGGACTGCTCGAAGCGCTGGGGCACCGTGGCGCGGTACGCAGTCCGACCTATACCTTGATTGAACCTTATGCTATTTCTAATTTAAACTTGTATCACTTTGATTTTTATCGGTTCACGGACCCGGAAGAATTTGTCGATGCAGGGCTTGAGGAGTACTTCGGCGAGCAGGGCGTTTGCCTGGTCGAATGGCCAGACAAAGGCGCACCATTCGTGCCGCCCGCCGATCTTGAAATCAGCCTCGAACCCGAAGGCGATGGGCGACTTGCGCGGCTTCGCGCACGCAGCGAACGGGGGGACGCATGTCTGAGCCGGATCACGCTACCGGGCAGCTGATGCCGCGACGCCGCTTCCTGAAGCTGGGCGGCGCCGCGATGACCTTGCTGGTGTCGCGCGTCGGTTTCGCCGCCGAAACCAGCATCCTCGCGGTGCGCGTGTGGCCGTCGCAGGACTACACCCGCGTCACGCTGGAAGGCCGCGACAAGCTCAAGTTCGCACACCAGATCGTCAAGAACCCGGAGCGCCTGGTCATCGACCTCGAAGGCGCCGAGTTCAACAGCGTGATCCAGAGCCTGCCAGGCAAGATCACCGAAACCGACCCCTACATCAAACTCATTCGTGCCGGTCGCAACCGCCCCGGCGTCGTGCGGCTGGTCATCGAACTCAAGAACGAGGTCAAGCCGCAGGTCTTCACCCTCGAACCCGTCGGCCAGTATGGCCACCGGCTGGTGCTGGACCTCTACCCGGCGGAACCGGTCGACCCGCTGCTGGCGCTGATCGAAAAACCCGATCCGATTGCCGCGGCGGGTGGCAACGGCGCCTCGCCGACTCGCCCGGTGACCGATCCCGGCAAACCCGCAGTACAACCCGAAGCGGCGTCCTCCGCGCCGGTTCAGGGCACCGATCCGGCCAAGCCGGCACCGGTCGATAACAAGGAGGAGGTCAGCCCGGCCGACCGCAAACACCGCGGCGGCAAGGGACAGGTCACCCGCCTGGCAACGATCGCCATCGATCCGGGCCACGGCGGCGAAGACCCCGGGGCCGTCGGGCGCGGTGGCACCTTCGAAAAGAATGTAACGCTGGCGATCGGCCGCCGCCTCAAGGCGAAGATCGACGCCGACCCGCTGCTGCGCGGCATGCTCACCCGTGACGACGATTTCTTCGTGCCGCTCGGTCAGCGTGTCGCGAAAGCCCGCGCGGTACAAGCCGATCTCTTCGTGTCGATCCACGCCGACGCCTTCATCAAGCCCGACGCTCGCGGCAGCTCGGTCTTCGTGCTGTCGGACAAAGGCGCGTCGAGCACCGCGGCGCGCTGGCTGGCGCAGAAAGAAAACGCGGCCGACCTCGTCGGTGGCGTGAACATCGGCGTCAAGGACGCCCTGCTCGCCCGCACGCTTCTCGACCTGTCGCAAACCGCGACGATGCAGGACAGTGCCAAGCTCGGCCGCGCGGTGCTCGGCGAACTGGGCGGCATCAACCAGCTGCACAAGGGCCAGATCGAGCAGGCCGGTTTTGCCGTGCTCAAGGCACCGGACATCCCGTCCATCCTCGTAGAAACCGCCTTCATCTCAAACCCGGAAGAAGAGTTGCGGCTGAAGGATGAGGCCTACCAGGACAAGATGGCCGAAGCGATCCTGCGGGGCATCAAACGCTACTTCGCCAAGAATCCGCCGGCACAGCGAAACACTGTCGCCTACTTCGGCTAACTTAGCGCATCGGCTGCGCAGTATTGCGCTGAGTCAAGGCGTAGGGCCAACCACGTTCCTATCTTAAGTATGAGCGCCGGACAATCTGTCGACGCTTGTGTACTTCGGAGAGCGTTATGGAGGCCGCGTTCGCGTCTAGGCGTCGTCAAGCCCGTGCTCGCATCGACCGATTTCAAGGTGCGGCTCTCGGACCAAGAACACGCCCGACCGACCATCCATTGAAACGTTACCTGCGGGCGCTGGCACATGCTGTCTCCGTAGGTGCACTTGTCTGCCTTTGCTCGCTCTGCATTGCGGGCGATTCCTTCTTTTATTACGCGCATGACCTTCCCCCCTTCGCCCATGAAGAAGGTGGCCATCTAGACGGCTTCGCAATCGCCCTTGTTCGAGATATTTGCGATCGACGCGGACTTTGCGCGCAGATCGAAATGTTTCCGTTTAAACGTGCGCTGCTTACTGTCAGCGCGGAGAACCCTCAGAACAGCTTCTTGTTGCTCGCGCGATGCCCAGACCGGGAGGCCGATTTCAAATGGGTCGGCCCCGTCTTTAAGAGCCAGGTGTTCTTCTACGTCAGGCGTGATCTGCGGCCAAAGGCGAACACGCTCGCCGACTTGCACGATGTAGCGATCGGTGTGCATCGGGGCAACCGCGATCACAGTGTTCTGCAGGCCATGGGCTTCACCAATCTGAACGCCAGCGATACTCAGACGCAGACACTCAAGATGCTCGCCGCAGGACGCGTTGATGCCACCCCGATGAGCGAGGCGGTGTTTCCGACAGCGGCCCGGGACGCGGGCCTCAATCCGGACCTGTTCGAACGTTCCGAAGTTCAGCTCTACACTTCTGAGTTGTATTTCGGGTTCTCAACGCGAACCACCGATAGCGTCGTCGAAGCTTGGCGCAATGCACTCGCGACGGCGCGAACGACGGGCCGGTACGACGCGATCCATCGTCAGTACTTCCCCGGCCGCCCACCTGAACCACCGAAGTAAGCCGTAGACCTTACGAGCACAGCCGCAGAGGATTGCGGGATCCCGACTACACCCATCGTGGCGCGCGCGCCGCGGCGCTAGCAGGCAGCCATGCTGCGCGCCAGCGCGACCAGCGCGCCGCAGCCGGATTCGACCGCGAGACCTTCGGGCAACGCGCAGGCCCGCCACATGACGGGGTAGCGCAAGGATTCTCCGGTCTGCAAGGTTTGGTAAGGTCCATGGTTTTCGAGTTCGACGTAGGCACCCCCGTCCTGCCCCCAGATCTCGATCGGAGCGTGGGTCGGTGCGCACGCGGCGAGATCGAGCCGATCGAACGATTTGACGAAGAGCCGGCGGCTGGGCGTGACATGCGCCAGCCAACCTTGGGCGGCGGCACCGAAATGCTTGCGCCCGGTTTCGAGCGCGCTGCGGTCGAACTCGTACCAGACGACGCCGGCCTCATCTCGAACCGTGTCCAGCGCCGAGACCGGCACCTTTGCATCGGGTCCGGCAGCATAGAAGCTGAGCCCGCCCGGCACCCGTGTCACTTCCCACGGCCCCACCTGCACGGCGAGAGCGCCTTCGTTGCGGATGCCATATTCGATGATGAAACCGTCGCCGTTCACACCGCGCTCGATCCGCTTCGAGAAGCGCAGGCCGCTAACCGGGTCGCGCGCGCTCGTCAGCAACACGCCGCACGGCAGGATTTCGGACAGGTAAGGCCCGCTATCGAGCACCGCCCGCGGCGGCCAGCCCCACATCGATTGAGGCGCATCCCAGAAGGTCGAGCCGAAGTTTTCGGGGTGGTCCGCTGGCTGAGCGAGCACTTCGCCGCCCTCGCATCTCAGCGAGACGATCCGTCCACCCTGCGCCGCGTCGATCACGAGGCTGGCGTTTCCATTGCACAGCTGGATCAGCCGATCGCCGACCCCTAACTGGATTGCACCGGGCACCGTCAAAGCTCCGTCTAAACGCCCCTTCGGGCGACCGAGCGGATGATGCCGTCGGCGATGACGCGTGAATTGCCCTTCCTTTCCATTCCTTGCACAAACCCCGGATTTACTGGGTTGCAGCGGTTTGCCACGCGCTTTCATGCGCCAGAATGCGCAGCAACTGAACCCTTACCCACTGCCTGCTCCTTCGATTTTCGGGCCGTGCCGCCCCCTTTGCGTACCGCGACCGATCCGGTCGCCAGAGCAATCGGCCAGCCCGTCGGAAACCACCATGAAACCCGAAACCGCCTCCCCCTACGGCCACTTCGACGACGCCACCCGCGAATACGTCATCACCCGCCCCGACACACCCCTGCCCTGGCTCAACTACCTCGGGCAGGACGAGTTCTTCGGCCTGTGCACCAACACAGCCGGCGGCTACAGCTTCTGGAAGGACGCCAAGCTGCGGCGCCTGACCCGCTACCGCTACAACAACGTGCCCTACGACCTGGGTGGCCGCTACTTCTATGTGAATGATGGCGGCGAGGTCTGGAACCCGGGCTGGAAGCCGGTCAAGGCCAAGGGCGTGAAGTACGAATGCCGCCACGGCCTGGGCTACACCCGCATCGTCGGCGAACGCGACGGGCTGGAAGTGGAAACCCTGTTCTTCGTGCCGCCGGGTGAGAACCTTGAAGTGTGGAAGGTGACGGTGCGCAACAAGTCGGCACAGCGCAAGACGCCGAAGCTGTTCTCCTACCAGGAGTTCTGCTTCTTCGAAGCGCTCAACGACATGACGAACTACCAGCGCACCTACTCGATCGGCGAGGTCGAGGTGGAGGGTTCGGCGATCTATCACAAGACCGAATTCCGCGAGCGCCGCAACCACTACACGCTGTTTGCCTGCACCCGGCCGATCGCCGGTTTCGACACCTCGCGCGACGCCTTCGTCGGCATCCATGAAGGGCTGCACGAGGCAAAAGTACCCTTCGCCGGCCAGGCCACCAACTCGGTCGCCTTCGGCTGGAACCCGATCGGCTCGCACCAGATCAATCTGGATCTGGCGCCCGGCGCCGAGGAATCCTTCGCCTTCGTACTCGCCTATGTCGAACAGGGCGAGGCGCCGAAGTTCGACGCGCCCTTCGTGATGAACAAGTCGGTCGGCCGCGCGATCGTCGAGAAGTACTCGGCGCCCGGTGCAGTGGATGCTGCGCTGGCAAACCTGAAGGCCTACTGGGACGCGCTGCTCGGCAACTTCCAGGTCGACTGCCCGAACGAGCACGCCCAGCGCATGGCCAACACCTGGAACCAGTACCAGTGCATGGCCACCTTCAACATGAGCCGCTCGGCCTCGATGTACGAAACCGGCATCGGCCGCGGTATGGGCTTCCGCGACTCGAACCAGGATCTGCTCGGCTTCGTGCACATGATCCCGAGCCGCGCGCGCGAACGCATTCTCGACATCGCTGCGACGCAACTCTCGGACGGCACCTGCTACCACCAGTACCAGCCGCTGACGAAGAAGGGCAACGCCGACATCGGCGGCGATTTCTACGACGACCACCTGTGGCTGGTGCTCTCAACCTGTGCGTACATCAAGGAATCGGGCGATACCTCGATCCTGCAGGCGCCGTGCGCTTACGCCGACAAGGCGTATGAAAACGTTGTCACCGATACGCTGCTCGATCACCTCGAAACCTCCATCGCCTACACGATGAAGAAGCGCGGCCCCAACGGCCTGCCGCTGATCGGCCACGCGGACTGGAACGACTGTCTCAACCTGAACTGCTTCTCGACCGAGCCGAACGAATCCTTCCAGACCGCTGGCGACGTGCGCGACTCGAAGGCCGAGTCGGTGATGATCGCCGGCCTCTTCCTCTACGCCGCGCGCGAAATGGCTGGGCTCTATGAGCATCTGGATCGCAACACCGACGCCGCGCGGATGCACGGCCACTACGCCGAGATGCTGGAAACGGTGGAACGCGTGAGCTGGGACGGCGCCTGGTACACCCGCGCCTACGCGGCGGATGGGTCGGTGGTCGGTTCGCACACCAACGCCGAAGGCAAGATCTTCATCGAGAGCCAGGGCTGGTGCGTGCTCGGCGGCGCCGGCGCCAACAACGGCCGTGCGCGGCAGGCGATGGAATCGGTGCACCAGCACCTCTACACGAAGAACGGCGTGGTGCTGCAGCAGCCGGCCTACTCCGCCTACGATCTGCGGCTAGGCGAGGTGACCTCCTACCCGCCAGGCGTGAAAGAAAACGCCGGCATCTTCAGCCACAACAACACCTGGATTCACCTCGCCTGGTGCCAGCTCGGCGAAGGCGACCGCGCGCTGGAGTACTACCTCTCGATCTGCCCCTCGGCCAAGCAGGACCAGATCGACACCTACCGCGGCGAGCCCTACGTCTATGCCCAGATGATCGCCGGCAAGGATGCGCCCTGCTTTGGCGAAGCCAAGAACAACTGGCTCACCGGTACCGCGGCCTGGACCTTCGTCGTCGTCAGCCAAGGGCTGCTCGGCATCAAGCCGGACTACGCCGGCCTGCGCGTCGCCCCCTGCATCCCGAAGGACTGGCCCGGCTTCACCGTCACCCGCCGCTTCCGGGGTGACACCTACGCCATCACCGTGCGCAACCCGGATGGCGTCAGCAAGGGGGTGAAGGCGCTACGCCTCAATGGCACTGAAATCGACCCGACAAAACCGATTCCGGTGGTCGGCGACGGTAGCACGCACAGCGTCGATGTCGTGCTCGGCTGACGCGCGGCGGGCAATTGCGGCCTGATCGACCCGCGACGTCGCTCGCCGCGGGCGATCGGCCCGGCGCGGCGACGTTCAATCCGCTGCGGCCACTTGCGCCACTTCATGATGCGCAACCACGGTGATGCGGGGAACGTCCTGCGCGTCGGGCGCCTGTGCAGGCGCTTGCGCAACGCCCGGCGCAACAGGGTCCGCACGTCCGAAGCTCATGCCTTCACCGACCCCCAGCGCGGTCGTGAGGGTAAGCACGGCAAACACGGCGACGAGGATGCTGTTCATCTGGTCATCAAGACGATTCGTGTTCATGGCGGACTCCTTCGTGTTTCGGGGGTGATCACTGCGATCACCGTGACGCCACTGTGCGCCCCGCCCGCTGCAACTTCGATGACCCTTGCCGCAGCGCAGATGTGACCCATTCACACTGCGCGCCGCGCTGCGGCGAATCCGCTGCGACCGGTGTATCGTGGCGCGACCCATGCAGTCCGCGCACGGGCGCCACCCACGGAAGCACGCCACACCGATGTCTGCCGAACAACCGAACAACCCGCTGCACGGCTACAAGCTCGAAACGATCCTGACCGAGCTGGTCAGCCGCCACGGTTGGGACGGCCTCGCCGAGCGCATCCCGGTGCGCTGCTTCGTGTTCGAGCCGAGCATCAAGTCCAGTCTCAAATTCCTGCGCCGCACGCCTTGGGCGCGCGCCAAGCTCGAAGCCCTGTACCTCACGCAAGCCTGACCCGCCCTCCGGGCAAACCCACCGCGCCAAGACCCACGACGCCCCGCTGACACCGCCGCTGCGCGCGCCGGCCCGGCGCGCCGCGCAGTCGCTTCGGCTTGCTTTGCGATTGCGAATCGTTCGCATTTGCATTACTGTAAACGCCGACACGAACCACTCCACAACAATCAAATGCCCACGAACCTGTCTGCCTCCCCCGCCAAACGCTTGCGCCCGATGGTTCTGGCGCTGCTTGCCATCTTTGCCGCCCCCGCCTTTGCCGCCGAAACCCAGCTTGCCGACGTGGTCGTCAGCGCCAGCCGGCGCGACAGCAATGCCGCCGATGCCTCGCTGACGATCACCCAGCGCAGCGCAGCCGATATCGAAACCCAACAACCGGTGGATGCCACCGCGCTGGTGGCCGACGAACCGGATGTTGCTGTCGGCCGCGACCGCCGCCGCTTCGGTGCCACCTCCTTCAACATCCGCGGCATCGAAGACAACCGCGTGCTGATGCTGGTCGACGGCGTGCGCCTGCCCGACTACTACTCGCGCGGCGGCCCCTCGAACATTTCCACCGCCACGCGCGACATGCCGGAACAGGACTTCCTCAAGCGCGTCGAGATCGTGCGCGGGCCGGCTTCCAGCCTGTATGGCTCGGATGCGATCGGCGGCGTCGTCAGCTTCGTCACCAAGGACGCAAGCGACTTCATCACCCAGGGCAAGACGGTCGGCGGCGAACTTGTCCTGCACGGCGCCAGCGCCGACCAGAGCTGGGGCACCACCGGCAGCGTCGCCGCCAAGGGCGAAAACGTCGAAGCCCTGCTGATGGTGAGCCGCCGCGAAGGCCACGAACTGGGTAACCAGGGCGATGTGGATACGGTATCGGTCAGCCGCACCGCGCCGAACCCGCAAGACAACAACGCCACGGAAACGCTGGCCAAACTGGGCTGGACGCCGAGTGCCGAACACCGCTTCACGCTGTCGCACGAGACGCGCAAGTCCGAATCCGACACCGAACTCAAGCGCCTCTCCACCTCGCTGCCGCGCGTCACCACCGCCAGCGGCACCGAAGACAACGAGCGCCAGCGCGCCACGCTCGGCTACACGTGGACGCCCACCAGCGGCGTGCTCGATCGCCTGGTGGCCAGCGCCTCATGGCAGAAGAGCGACATCCTGACCGATACCCTGCAGCGCCGCAGCGGCACGACCGCCACCTGCTCCGCCACGCTCGCCGGCAAGAATGAATGCGACGTCGCCCTGGGTTTTGAGTTCGGGCAGGAACAGTGGGCGGCTTCGGTGCAGGGCGAGCGCACCCTCACTTGGGGCAGTAGCACGCACCTGCTGATCGGCGGCCTCGACTGGCTCGACACGCACAGCGAAGAGCTGCGCACCGCCACCCGCACGAACCTCACCACCGGTACCGTGGCAAACGCACTGGCCGGCGAAACCTTCCCGCTGCGCGACTTCCCGCCCGGCAGCACGCAACAGATCGGCGTGTTCCTGCAAGACGAAATCCGCCTTGCGAAAGACAGCATCATCATCACCCCCGGACTGCGCTGGGATAGCTACGATCTCTCGCCCGAAGCCGATCCGCTCTACGACACGCACACCTCCAAGCCCGCGGTATCCAAATCCGATTCGGCCGTATCGCCGCGCATCTCGGCCCTGTGGCGGCCGACCGATCCGCTCACGCTCTACGCGCAGTGGGTCACCGGCTTCCGCGCCCCGAGCTACGAAGAGGTGAATGGCAGCTTCATGAACCTTGCCCAGGGCTACGGTTCCAGCCCCAACCCCGATCTGGAGGCCGAAAGCAGCCAGGGCATCGAAATCGGCACCCGCTGGACGACGCAAAGCCTCGCACTGAGCTGGGCGGCCTACCACAACCGCTACGAGAACTTCATCGAGCAGGTCGTCCTCAACTGCCCGGCTGACCCGGCCTGCATTGCCGGCCTGAAGACCACCTACCAGTACCGCAACCAGAACAAGGTCACGATCTACGGCACCGAGCTGCGCGGCGCCTGGCAGTTCGCGCCGCAATGGAAGCTTGACGGCGCCACCGCCTGGGCGCACGGCACCAACGACACGACCGATCAACCACTCAACACGGTTGAACCGTTGCGCGCCACGCTCGGCCTGAGCTGGCAGCGCGACGCGCAGGCCACGCTGGGCAGCAGCCTGCGGATGCGCGCGGCCGCCGGGGTGAGCCGTGTCGATGAAAGCAGTGGCGAACTGTACAAGCCGGGCGGCTGGACCACCTTCGACGTGTACGCCTGGTGGAAGCCACTCGCCCACACCCGCCTTAACCTGGCGCTGACCAACCTGGCCGATCGCAAGTACTGGCTGTGGAGCGATGTGCGCCAGGTCGGCCTGGCGGCCAGCGACCCCGGCCTCGACTTCTACACCGCCACCGGCCGTGCCGTGTCGGCCAGCCTTGCGGTGAGCTTCTGATGCGCCTGCAGCAGCGCGTGCCCTTCGCGGCACCACGCCTGGTGCTGGGGATCTGCATGGTGGGTTTGCTGCTGTGGTGGATGATCACGCCCGCCGCCGCAGCCACCCCCACCGTGCGCATCCTCACCGCAGCGCCGGTGCCGGCCGCCAAGTTCGCACTGCTCGCCGAGGCGGGCCGCAAGGCGGGTCTCGTCATCGAGCACCGCTACGCCGAGCAGTTCTCGCCCGACGAGGCAGCCGGCTGGCTGGCCGGCGCGGCGTTCGTGATCGTCGATGCGCCGCGTGCGCACATCGTCGATTTCGTCATGAGCAAGCTCGGCCCGGCCTGGGCCGAGGCCCGCACCCCGCGCGTGCTGCTGATGACCGAAGGCGCACGCGCCTTCGGTACCGACGCGGCTTTCGCCAGCACCCTCAACAGCTACTACCAGAACGGCGGCGTCGCCAACTTCGATGCCGCCATGCGCCTGATCGCCGCGCGCCAGCTCAAGCTGCGCGAAGACGCGACGATCCCGCCGCCGATCGTCTTCCCCAAGGCGGCCTGGTACCACCCGAAGCTGCCGCAGGGCGTGAGCCCGCGCATGAGCGATCTGCCCGGCCGCCGCGACGTGCCGCAGATCGCGATCGCGCTGCACCAGGCCTATGTCAGCAGCGGCGAAACCGCCTTCATCGACGCCCTGATCCGCGACATCGAGGCCGCCGGCGGCCGCGCCCTGCCCTTCTACACCCCGATGATGGAGCCGGACGCCTTCACCCGCCTGCTCGCGCCCGCCGGCAAGCCGGTCGCACAGGTATTGATCAACACCCAGATCGTGCTCGACGCGCAGGCGCGCAAGGCGGAGTTCGAGAAGCTCGGCATCCCGGTGCTGCAGACCATGGCTTACCGCAAGGGCGATGCCGCCGACTGGGCGCGCGACCGCGAAGGCGTGAGCCTGATGGACGTGCCCTTCTATCTCGCGCAACCGGAAATCGCCGGCACGATCGATCCGATGGTCGCCGCCGCCGTCGCCAAGCCCAGCGGCCGCACCGAACCCATCGCCGCGCAGGTGCGCAGCGTGGTCGGCAAGGCGATCAATCTCGCGCGCTTGCAAACCACCCCTGCGGCCGACAAGCGCGTCGCGATCCTGTTCTACAACTACCCGCCCGGCGAGCGGAACCTCTCGGCCAGCTTCATGAACCTGCCGGCGAGCCTGCACAACACGCTCGCCGCGATGAAACAGCACGGCTACAGCACCGACGCGCCGGACGAGAAGACGCTGATCGAGCAACTCGGCCGCCTGCTCGCCCCGTTCTACCGTGACGGCCAGCTCGAAACCCTGCTTGACGCCGGCCTCGCCGCCTGGCTGCCGATGCGCGACTACCGCCGCTGGTTCGATGCGCAATCGCCCGAACTGCGCGCGGAAGTGGCCGCCCGCTGGGGCAAGCCGGAAGCCAGCGCGATGGCCACCACCCACAAGGGCGAGGCCGGTTTCGTGATCCCGCGCCTGGCGCTCGGCAATGTCGTGCTGATGCCGGTGCCGCCGCGTGGCGAACGCGACGAAGCGAAGGAAAAGGCGATCTACCACAACACCAAGGAGCCGCTGAACCACTTCTACCTCGCCGCCTACCTGTGGGCACGCGAGGGGCGCAACGCCCTGGTGCACTACGGCACCCACGGCACGCAGGAGTGGACACCCGGCAAGGAACGCGGCCTCGCGGTCAGCGACCAGCCCTTCGTCGTGCTGGGCGATGTGCCGGTGATCTATCCCTACATCGTCGACGACGTCGGCGAGGCGATCCAGGCCAAGCGCCGCGGCCGCGCCACCATCGTCAGCCACCAGACGCCGGCCTTCCGCCCCGCCGGCCTGCACACCGAGCTGAACGACTTGCACGACCTGCTGCACCAGGTGATCGGGCAGGAAACCGGCAGCGTGCGCGAGCGACTGGTGACGCAACTGCTGGACGGCACTGAAAAGCTGCACCTCTTCGCCGATCTGGGCACCACCCGCGCCGCCGCGCAGGCCAATCTGCCCGCCTGGCTGAACCAGCTGCACGACCACCTGCACGCGCTTGCCAGCCAGTTGCAACCGATCGGCCTGCACACCTTCGGCCGCGCGCAGCGCGACGAGGTGCGCCTGTTCAGCACCATGGCGATGCTGGGCAAGGACTTCCTCGCCCGCGTCTTCCCCGAGGAACCCGAAGAGCTGTTTGCGCAGGATTTCTCGCGCATCACCGAATCGAAACCCTTCACCTTCCTCAAGCCTTACGTGCTGGAAGGCCGCCCGAGCAGCGAGATCCGCGATGCGAAGCTGCGCGAGGATGCCGAGCGCGCCCAGCGCTACTTCGCCGCGCTCGACCCCGCGCCGGAACTCACCGGCCTGCTCGCCGCGCTCGACGGCAAGCACCTCGCCACCGGCACCGGCGGCGACCCGATCCGCAACCCGGATTCGCTCACCACCGGCCGCAACCTTTACGGCTTCGACCCCTCGAAGGTTCCGAGCAAGGCGGCCTGGGAAGCCGGCCGTGCGGCCACCGAAGCCCTGCTCAAGGATCACCGCGCGCGCAAGGGCAGCTACCCGAGCAAGCTCGCCTTCAGCCTGTGGAGCGTCGAGACGATGCGCCATGCCGGCATCCTCGAAGCACAGGCGATGGCCGCGCTCGGCGTGCGGCCGAAGTGGGACGAAGGCGGCCGCCTCGTCGGTGTCGAACTGATCCCGGCGAAGGAACTGGGCCGCCCGCGCGTCGACGTGGTGCTCTCGGCCACCGGGCTGTACCGCGACCACTTCCCCAACGTGATGAAGTGGCTCGCCCAGGCGGTGAAGCTCGCCGCTGCCGCCGACGAGCCGGACAACGCCGTCGCCGCCAGCACCCGCGAGATCCGCACCGCGCTCGCCGCCAAGGGCTTGCCCGCCGCGAAGCTCGACAACCTTGCGCTGACCCGCATCTTCTCCAGCGAATCGGGCGGCTACGGCACCGGCCTGGACGAAGCCACGCTCGCCAGCGACACCTGGGGCAACGACGCAGGTGAAGCGCGCGGCGACCGGCGCGCCGGCGAAGCGAAGATGGCGCAGCTCTACCTTGCCAAGATGCAATTCGGCTACGGCCCGGACGAAGCCGAATGGGGCAGCAAGCTCGAAGGCGGCAACCTCTACGCCGAAAACCTCAAGGGCGTGCAGGCCGCGCTGCTGGCGCGATCGAGCAACCTCTACGGCATGCTCACCACCGACGACCCCTTCCAGTACCTCGGCGGCCTCGGACTCGCGGTGCGCCACCTCACCGGCAAGTCGCCCGAGCTGCTGATCTCCAACCTGCGCGACCCGCGCGAGGCCCGCACCGAAACCGCCGCCGGCTTCCTTTCCACCGAACTGCGCACGCGCCAGTTCCACCCCGGCTGGATCCAGGCCATGCAGGCCGAAGGCTACAGCGGCGCGCTCAACGTGCTCGACGCGGTGAACAACTTCTGGGGCTGGACCGCGGTGGCGCCGGAAATCGTGCGCGACGACCAGTGGCAGGAATTCGCCGAGGTGTATGTGCGCGACAAGTACAAGCTGGGCGTGAACGAATGGTTCGAACGCGAGGCCCCGCAAGCCCAGGCGCAGATCATCGAACGCATGCTCGAAGCCGCCCGCAAGGGCTACTGGAAGACTGACGAGAAGACCGTGCGCGAACTCGCGCAGCGCTGGCAGCAACTCGCCAGCAAACACGAGCTGCGCAGCGACAACGCAAAGTTCAGCGCCTACGTGGCCGAGCAGGCTACCAGCGCCATGCCGGCCGGCTTCGGCGTGGCACGCCCGGCCGCCGCGCCGGCCGCTTCGGCGCCCGCCCCCTCCCCCGCGCCAAGCCCTGCGCAGACCGTGCAGCCGCCGATGGAAGCGGTAAAGCCCAAGGTGCAGGGCATGGTGCTGGAACAGAAGAAGCCCCGCGTCGAAGCCGCGCCGGTGGCGCTGAGCTGGTTGATCGGCGGCGCGCTGATGCTGTTGGCGCTGCTGGGCGGGGCCGTCCGCGAACTGGCACGGCCGGGCAAGCGGCTGGTGGATGCGCTTGCTGGCGGGAACGCGGGCACGCTCAGGAAGGCTGCGTGAGAGATGGCATTGCCTTCAGAACCGCTGCGCGCGTTTGGCTGTCGTCGCCCTCAAGCCGGGTCCAGCCCCGGCGGGCGGGTTTCTTTCTTTGTGCGAACAAAGAAAGAAACCAAAGAAAGTCGCCCCGCTTCAACGCCCCTTGCTGCGCAAGGGATCCCCTGCGCTGCTCGAAGCACCGGGTGGCTGCGGAACTCGGCCCTGTGGGCCTCAAACAGTCCTCGCCACCGCCGCTACGCGTCGGAACCCGATGCTTCTGTGCTGCTCGGCGTTTCAGAGGGGGAGGTAAAAGCGTCGATGTGCAATCGCGACCGGATCTTCGTCGCTCGGATACTGACGGCAAGCCGTGAAACCGCGACGGTTTTGACCTTGGGTCCCGTCGAGAGCGCCGAGCCGCGCAGCGGGGTCGGGGGATCGGCGCTCAGCGCCGACGGCGAGGACTGTCTGAGCGGCGGGCGCAGCCCGGCGCGAGTTCCGCAGCCGCCCGACTTCGCGAGCAGCGCAGGGAAGTCAGGCGCGCAGCGTCTGACCGCGAACGGCGGAAGCGGGGTTTCGCGGAGCACTGCTCCGCGCCGCTGGAGCGGGCAGTGTGTGCAAACACTGCACTACTTCGGGTGCCCTTCTCTTTGGTTCCTTTCTCTTGGGCAAGCAAGAGAAAGGAACCCGGCCGCCGGGACGGACTCCCGGCCAACGCGCGCCTGCAGACTCGCCCAGCGCCGGGCCGCGCAACACCCCACCCATTCAACGCCCAGCGTTAAACCCCAAACCCACTCATCACCCTAAGAAACCCAAGACCGAAGCTCATGCAATCCACCGCCCTCGAAACCCTGATGTACGACATCGCGCAGCTCTTCATGCTGCCCGTCCTGATCCTCGTCGCCGCAGCCTTCCTCTACGCCTTCTGGGCGCTCGGCAGCTTCGCGGTGCAAGCGGTGCAGCGCGCCCGCAAGCTCCCCGGCGAAGGCGCCGGCTATCCGCTGATCGCGCAAGTGCATGCGCACCACCTGCACCTGCGCGACGACCAAGAACTGGCCGCCCACAAGCTGATGGAAACCGACCGCATCGTCACCCGCGTGTGCCCGATGCTCGGGCTGGTGGCGACGATGATTCCGATGGGGCCGGCGCTCAAGTCGCTCTCTGACGGGCAGCTCGCAGCGGTGAGCCAGAACCTGATGATCGCGTTCTCGGCGGTGATCCTGGCGCTGATCGCGGCGAGCATCACCTTCTGGATCGTCAACGTGCGCAAGCGCTGGCTGGCCGAGGAACTGCAATGGCTGGCGGCGCATCCGCACGCGGCGATCCACGTCGTTGCGCCCGCATCGGCTGCCGTCGGAGCGGCGGCATGAAGTTCCTCGCCGACCACGACAGCGACGACCCGATCCTCTCGGTCGTGAACCTGATCGACGTGTTCCTCGTGATCATCGCCGCGCTGCTGATCACGGTGGCGCAGCACCCGCTCAACCCCTTCACGCTGCAGGACGTCACCGTGATCAAGAACCCCGGCAAGCCGGACATGGAGATCGTCATGAAACAGGGCGAGAAGCTCACCCGCTACGAAGCCAGCGGCAAGATCGGCGGCGGCGACGGCGAAAAGGCCGGCGTCGCCTACAAGATGAAAGACGGTTCAATGGTCTACGTGCCGGAGGGCGAAAAACCATGATGCCGACGTCCGACACCACCGAGGCAGAGCGCAGCCGGCCGGAACTGGCATTGGCCGCCGCGCTGCATCTGCTTTCATCCTCGGTGGCGCGCGGCATCACCGCTGCGAAGACGCAGGCGCTGGTGCAGCACCTGCAGCGCCTGGCGAACGACGACTCAATCGACGCCACGCTGCGCCAGGCCTGCGCCGACCTGCGCGCGCAATGGGCCGGCTCGCTGACCACGCACTGCGCCGGCTGCGCGCAGCACGCCACCTATCGCTAAACATGACACGCACCCTGCTGACTGCATTGCTCGCCGCTGTGCTCGCCGGTAGCCCGATCGCGCCGACACACGCCGCGCAGCCCGATCCGGCGACGCTCGCCCAGGCCATCGCGCCCTACCCGCTGGTGCTGCTGGGCGAGGTACACGACAACCCGCAGGTGCACCAGCTACGGCTTGATGCGCTGCGGCTGCGCGTGGCTGCTGGCTGGCGCCCGGCGCTGGTGATGGAGCACTTCGACCGCGAACGCCAGGCCGACATCGACCGCGCACGTCGCGAGCACCCACGCGACGCCGATCACCTGATCGCGCAGGCCGGTGGCCCGCGCTGGCCCTGGCCCCTGCTCAAGCCGGTAGTGGCGCTGGCGCTCGATCACGACTTGCCGATCATCGCCGCCAACGTTTCGCGCGCCGACGCCGCCCGCGCGATGCGCGAAGGCCTGGGCGCGGTGCTGCCCGCCGAGGTGCTTGCAAGTGCAGGCCTGCCGCAAGGCGCACGGCCACCGCTCACGGATTCGCTCATCACCGGTCAGAAGCAGGCCATCGACGCCGGCCACTGCGGCCACACGCCGCCCGAGATGCTGCCCGGATTGGTGCAGGCGCAGCTGGCGCGCGATCTGTTCATGGCCGCCCAGCTGCGCGCCCACGCCAGCCGCGGCGCGGTGCTGCTGGCCGGCAACGGCCATGTGCGGCGCGATATCGGCGTGCCGCTCTGGCTCACCGACTTGCCCGGCGTGTTCGCCGTGAGCCTTGGCGAAGACGATTCCGACGCCGCCCGGTTCGACCTCAACCTCACGCTGCCCGCCATCGAGCGCGACGACCCCTGCGCCGCACTCGCCAAGCCCGCGGGCCGCTGACGTTCACCCTGTTACGGAGTATCCATGTCCCGTTTTACCGGCCCCCGCCTCAAAGCCATGCGTGCCCTTGGCGTCGAACTGCCCGGCCTGTCGCGCAAATCGATCGCCGATCGCCCGCATCCGCCCGGCCAGCACGGCAACCGCCTGCGCAAGAAATCCGGCTTCGGCCTGCAGTTGCAGGAAAAACAGAAGCTGCGCCTGAACTACGGCCTCTCGGAACGGCAGATGCGCCGCATGATGAGCGATGCCAAGCGTGCGCAAGGTTCGGCCGGCGACAAGCTCGCCGAATTGCTCGAATGCCGGCTCGACAACGCGGTGTTCCGCGCCGGTTTCGCGCCCACGATTCCGGCGGCGCGCCAGCTGGTAAATCACTCGCATTGCCTGGTCAACGGCCGCGCGGTGAACATCCCCTCGTACCGCCTGCGGATTGGCGACGTGATCGCGCTGCGCGAGAAAAGCCGCAAGCACCCCGTGGTGCAGGAAAGCTTCGGCGAGCCCGCGCTCACCCGCCCCGAATGGCTCAGCTGCGATGAGGCCGCCCGCACCGCCACCGTGGCACACCTGCCGGCGCTGAGCGACATCCCCTTCCCGATCGAGATGCAGCTGGTCGTCGAGTACTACGCCCAGCGCCTGTAAGCGAGCAGCGGCCCGCGGGCGCGGCAGCCTCAACCCGGATCCGGACGCTTCCCGAGCGCCTGCGGATCCTGCCCGCGGGTCTTCCCCCGCGCGGCCATCGAGCCTTATCCCTCTCAAGGGCCGGTGGCCGCGCGATCTTTTTCGCGCCCTCCATTCCCCGCCGCCCTGGCTTGGCAGACCAATGCGGCACTGCCGCAGGCTATAATTCGCGTTTTTTGTCAGACGCTTATGCTGGTCTTCCGCGGCCTTCCCGATCGCGCTGAACACGGTTCGGTGCTCACGATCGGCAACTTCGACGGCGTGCACCGCGGCCATCAGGCCCTGCTGCAATTGCTCGTGCGCGAAGCGCGCGAGCGCGCGCTGCCGGCCACGGTACTGACCTTCGAGCCGCATCCGCGCGAGTTCTTCGCCCCGGAATCCGCCCCGCCGCGTCTGTCTCGCCTGCGCGAGAAGCTCGAATACATGGCCGAATGCGGTGTCGATCGCGTCTATGTGCTGCGCTTCAACAAGGCGCTCGCCTCGCTCGATGCCGAGGCCTTCGTCGAGAACGTGCTTGTGCGCGGCCTGGGCGTGCGGCATCTGTTGATCGGCGACGATTTCCGCTTCGGCCGCGGCCGGGGTGGCGATTTCGCGTCGCTGCAGCAGGCCGGCGAAACCTGGGGCTTCCGCGTCGAATCGATGCCGACGCTCGACTTCGACGGCGAACGCGTGTCGAGTTCGGCGGTGCGCGATGCGCTGGTCTCCGGCGACATCGAACGCGCCGAGCGCCTGATCGGCCGGCCCTACACGATGAGCGGCCGCGTCATGCACGGCGACAAGATCGGCCGCACGATCGGCTTCCCGACCGCGAACATCCAGATCAAGCGCAACCGCGCGGCGTTGCATGGCATCTACACGGTGACCGTGGATGGCATCGGCGACAGCCCCTGGCCGGGCGTTGCGAGTCTTGGCAACCGGCCGACGATCACCAAGAACGGCGCAGCGCGGCTGGAAGTCTTCCTGTTCGGTTTCGACGGCGATCTGTACGGCAAGCACCTGCAGGTGCACTTCCTGCACAAGCAGCGCGACGAGCAGAAGTACGGCTCACTGGAAGAGTTGACCGCGGCGATCAACCGCGACTGCGAGATCGCGAAGGAAGTGCTCGCGCAGCATCGAATTCCGGTGCCGGCGACCTGAGCGGTCGTCGGCGCCCCGCCTTGTCGGCGGCAGCCCTGCGTGAGTCCCCCGCGGCGCCCGCCCTGAACCGAATCCCCTGCATTCACGCAAAGATTGAAGAGATAGCAAGCCATGGCTGATTACCGGAAAACGATGAACCTGCCCGACACCGCCTTCCCGATGCGCGGTGACCTGCCCAAGCGCGAGCCGGGTTGGGTGGCGGGCTGGCAGAAGGGCCAGCTGTACCAGAAGATCCGCAAGGCCAGCGCCGGCCGCCCGAAGTTCATCCTGCACGACGGCCCGCCCTACGCGAACGGCAACCTGCACCTGGGCCACGCGCTGAACAAGATCCTCAAGGACATCATCGTCCGCTCGAAGACCCTGGCCGGTTTCGACGCCCCCTATGTGCCGGGCTGGGACTGCCACGGCCTGCCGATCGAACACAAGATCGAAGTCACCCACGGCAAGAACCTGCCCGCCGACAAGGTGCGCGAGCTGTGCCGCGCCTACGCCGCCGAACAGGTCGAGATCCAGAAGAAGGAATTCATCCGCCTCGGCGTGCTGGGCGACTGGGACAAGCCCTACCTGACGATGGCCTTCGCCAACGAGGCGGGCGAGATCCGCGCGCTGGCCGAGATGGTCAAGCAGGGTTATGTGTTCAAGGGCCTCAAGCCCGTGAACTGGTGCTTCGACTGCGGCTCGGCACTGGCTGAAGCGGAAGTCGAATACGCCGACAAGAAGTCGCCGACGATCGACGTGGCCTTCGCGGTGTCGGATGCCGACGTCGGCAAGCTCGCCGCCGCCTTCGGCCTCGCTGCGCTGCCCAAGACCGCCTACGCGGTGATCTGGACCACCACGCCCTGGACGATCCCCGCCAACCAGGCGCTCAACATGCACCCGGAGTTCGAGTACGCGCTGGTCGACACCGGCGAGAAGCTGCTGGTGCTGGCCAAGGACCTGGTCGAGGATTCGCTCAAGCGCTACGGCCTCGAAGGCGCCGTGCTCGCCACCACCAAGGGCCAGGCGCTCGATCGCATCGAGTTCCGCCACCCCTTCTTCGACCGCGTCTCGCCGGTGTATCTGGCCGACTACGTGGGGCTGGATGCCGGTACCGGCGTGGTGCACTCGGCACCCGCACACGGCGTGGACGACTTCAATTCCTGGCTCGCCTACGGCCGCCGCAACGACGAGATCATCTCCATCGTCAAGGGCAACGGCGTCTACGTTGAAGACCTGCCCTTCTTCGGTGGCCAGATGATCTGGAAGGCCAACCCGGTCATCGTCGAGAAGCTCACCGAAGTCGGCGCCCTGCTCTCGCACGGCACCGTCAGCCACAGCTACATGCACTGCTGGCGCCATAAGACGCCCGTGATCTACCGCGCTACCGCTCAGTGGTTCGTCGGCATGGACAAGCTGCCGAAGGATGGAAAGAGTCTGCGCGACAAGGCACTGGGCGCGGTCGAGGCGACCGCCTTCTACCCCGCCTGGGGCAAGCCGCGCCTGCACGCGATGATCGCCAACCGCCCGGACTGGTGCATCTCGCGCCAGCGCACCTGGGGTGTGCCGATCCCGTTCTTCCTGCACAAGGAAACCGGCGAACTGCACCCGCGCACCGTCGAGCTGATGGAAGAAGTCGCGAAGCGCGTTGAAGTCTCCGGCATCGAAGCCTGGTCCAAGCTCGACGCCGCCGAGCTGCTGGGCGCCGAGGCTGAGCAGTACACCAAGATCAGCGACACGCTGGATGTGTGGTTCGACTCCGGCACCACGCACTGGCATGTGCTGCGCGGCTCGCACAACGATGGCCACACCAGCGGCCCGCGCGCCGACCTGTACCTCGAAGGCTCGGACCAGCACCGCGGCTGGTTCCATTCCTCGCTGCTGACCGGCGCCGCGATCGACGGCCACGCGCCCTACAAGGCGCTGCTGACGCACGGCTTCACCGTGGACCAGCAGGGTCGCAAGATGAGCAAGTCGCTCGGCAACGTGATCCTGCCGCAGGAGATCAGCGACAAGATGGGCGCGGAGATCCTGCGCCTGTGGGTCGCAGCCACCGACTACTCGGGCGAACTCGCGGTGTCGAAGGAGATCCTCGACCGCGTCGTCGAAACCTACCGCCGCATCCGCAACACGCTGCGCTTCCTGCTCGCCAACACCGCCGACTTCGACATCACGAAGAACGCCGTGCCGGTCGAACAGTGGCTGGATATCGACCGCTACGCGCTGGCCTTCACCCGCAAGCTCGCGACGCAGGCCGAGGCCGACTACGCGAAGTTCGAATTCCACCGCGTGGTGCAGGCGCTGCAGATCTTCTGCTCGGAAGACCTCGGCGCCTTCTACCTCGACATCCTCAAGGACCGCCTCTACACCACCGCGCCGGATTCCGTGGCACGCCGCGCCGCGCAGACCGCGCTGTGGCACATCGTGCAGACGGTGGTGAAGCTGATGGCGCCGATCCTCTCCTTCACGGCAGAGGAAATCTGGGCGGTGCTGAACGGCAACAACCCGGACGAATCGGTGATGCTGCACACCTTCCACGCCCTGCCGGCGCAGGAAGGCGAAGCCGGGCTGATCGCCCGTTGGGAGACGATCCGCGCAGTGCGTGGCGAAGTCTCCAAGGCGGTTGAAGCGGTGCGCACCGAAGGCAAGATCGGTGCCTCGCTGCAAGCCGAAGTCGAGATCCGCGCAGGCAGCGACAAGTTCGATGCGCTGGCCTCACTCGGCGACGACCTCAAGTTCGTGCTGATCACCTCGGCCGCGACCCTGGTGAAGGTGGCGACTGAGGCCGACGAGGCGATCGTCGTCACGCCGACCGCGCAGCAGAAATGCGAGCGCTGCTGGCACTGGCGCGCGGACGTCGGCGTGAACGCCGAACACCCCACGCTGTGCGGCCGCTGCGACAGCAACCTGCACGGCGACGGTGAGGTGCGCACGCATGCCTAAGCGCTTTTTGGCCTGGCTGGGACTCTCGGGCCTGGTGATCGTGCTCGATCAGATCACCAAGCTCGCGGTGCTGCGCAACCTGAAGTTCGGCGAGGCGATTCCCTACACCGACTTCTTCCAGCTCGTGCTGGTTTACAACCCGGGCGCGGCGTTCAGTTTTCTCGCCAACCAGCCCGGATGGCAGAAGTGGTTCTTCGTCTCGCTGGCCTTCGTGATTTCGGGCTGGCTGCTGGTGCTGCTGCGCAAACATGCCGAGGAGCGCCTGCAGCCGCTGGCCTTCGCGCTGATCATCGGTGGCGCGCTGGGTAACGTGATCGACCGCTTCGCCTACGGCGCGGTGGTCGACTTCCTGTATTTCCACGTCGGCCGTTACGGCTGGCCGGCCTTCAACGTGGCCGACTCGGCCATCACCGTCGGCGCGGTGCTGATGGTCTCGGCCCAACTTTTTGCGGGCCGTCAGGCGGCCGGAGCATCGAAGCCATGAATCTGATCGGCGCGCAGAGCCTTGTCACGCTCAACTTCCGCTTCACGCTGGGCGACGGCACCGTGGTCTTGTCGACCTTCGAATCGACGCCGGCAACGCTGCAGATCGGACGCGGCGAACTCGGCACACGGATCGAGGAATGCCTGATCGGTCTCGCCGTGGGCACTCACCGCACGTTCGAGTTGGCCGAGGGCGAGGCCTTCGGCCAGTTCCACGACGCACTGGTGGAATGGATTCCGCGGCACGAACTCCCGGCCGATGTCGACGTCGAACCGCGGGCAGTGCTGACCTTTACCGCGCCGGATGGCAATGCGTTCTCCGGCCAGGTGCTCGATGTCAATGACGACGCCGTGCAGATCGACTTCAACCACCCGCTCGCCGGGCGCGCGGTGACCTTCGAAGTCGAAGTCGTCGGCGTCAGCTGACGCGCCCCCCCAAACCAGAACCAAGACCCGAACACAGAGACCGAGCCATGGAAGTCCTTCTCGCCAACCCCCGCGGCTTCTGCGCCGGCGTGGAGCGCGCCATCACCATCGTCGAGCGCGCACTCGAACTCTACGGTGCGCCGATCTACGTACGGCACGAAGTGGTGCACAACAAGTTCGTCGTCGACGACCTGCGCAACAAGGGCGCGGTCTTCATCGAAGACCTCGCCGACGTGCCAGCCGGCAATACGGTGATTTTCTCGGCCCACGGTGTCTCGCAGGCAGTGCGGGCGGAAGCCGAATCGCGCGGCCTCAAGGTCTTCGACGCCACCTGCCCGCTGGTGACCAAGGTGCATGTCGAAGTGCAGAAAATGCGCGACCAGGGCCGCGAAATCATCATGATCGGCCACAAGGGTCACCCGGAAGTCGAAGGCACCATGGGTCAGAGCCTGGGCGGCATGTACCTCGTCGAAACCGTCGAGGATGTCGCGCAGCTGCAGGTCTCCGACCCCACCCTGCTGGCCTACGTCACGCAGACCACCCTCTCGGTCGATGATGCGCAGACGGTGGTGGATGCCTTGCGCGCACGCTTCCCGGCCATCGTCGGGCCGAAGCGCGACGACATCTGCTACGCCACGCAAAACCGGCAGGATGCGGTGAAGTTCATGACGCCGCAGGTCGATGTGGTGTTCGTCGTCGGCTCGAAGAACAGTTCGAACTCGAACCGCCTGCGCGAAGTGGCCGCGCTGCGCGGCGTGCCGGCCTACCTGATCGACAACGCGGCCGGCATCGACCCCGCCAGCCTTGAGGGCAAGCGCCGCATCGGTGT
Source organism: Niveibacterium umoris (assembly GCF_014197015.1). NCBI lineage: Bacteria > Pseudomonadati > Pseudomonadota > Betaproteobacteria > Rhodocyclales > Rhodocyclaceae > Niveibacterium > Niveibacterium umoris. The sequence goes on along the minus strand of NZ_JACIET010000005.1, from coordinate 10,182 downwards.
GACGGCCGGTGCATCGGCGCCGGAAATCCTCGTCAATGAAGTGATCGAGCGTCTTAAGGCACTCGGCGCTGCCAGCGTCCGAACGCTCGACGGCGCGGCAGAGAACGTGAATTTCCCGATTCCTCAGGAATTGCGCCCCGTCGCCTGAGCTGGCGCACAGACCCGACTTCACGCCCGGCAAGTCCGGGCGTTTTCATTGTCACCTTGATGACAAAGCTTGAGGCAAAGCAAGCGGCCCTGACAGGCAAGTATCTAATCTGACAGTGATTTCTGCGCTCCACCCCGGCAGTCCCCCAATCACCGGAGCGCAAGGACGCATCATGTTCACGATTCTCGCCCTGTTGACCGTCGCCGCCGCCTACCCGACCTGGAAAGCCTTTCAGGACGCCAAGGCCGGCAAGTTCGACCAGCCGGTTCATCGCCGCCCGAACTATTACGTCTGATCCTTTCAGTCCGCCGTCGGGTCGCCCCGCCAGTCAGCCAGGCTGGTTACGCATCCAGTCAGCGGTCTTGAACAACGCGCCTTCAAGATGTTGCCGCAAGGCCGGCGACATCGGCTGCGCATCCATTGCACGGTGCATGCAGGCGAGCCACTGGTCGCGTTCCTGCACGCCAATCGGGAAGGGCATGTGGCGTGCGCGCAGCATCGGGTGGCCCTTGCGCTCCACGAACATGTCCGGCCCGCCGAGCCAGCCTGACAGGAACCAGTAGAGCTTGTCGCGCGATTCGTCGAGGCTTGCAGGGTGCAAGGCTCGCAGGTGTGCGAATTCCGGCTCCAGATCCATCAGGTCGTAGAAGCGGTCGACCAGCGCGCGCACGGCGGAATCGCCGCCGAGCAGGTCATAGGGCGTGTTTTCGGGGCTTGGATGCATCGCTGAACGTTTGTACCGAGATGCCCGATTGTGCCACGAGGCTCTCAGGCCCTTAGCTTCTCAGGCTTCGGGCCGCCGCAACTTGCGCGGCGCGCGCAATGCCGCCTCAACGCCCTTCCTCGCCCAGCGCAAGAATTCGCCATCGTCGTCGATCGCACTTTCAGGTAGCGGGTAGTAGCGCAGCGACTGCGGCGTGCCGTCCTTCATCGCGTAGGTAAAGGGCGTCAGCCCTTCGCGCAGGAAGTCCGCTTCGCTGACCGCATCGGCCTTCACATAGAACACATCGTCGCTGACGATGGCGAAGAAGAACTCGCCGCTGTAGAGCCCCCAGGCGCCGAACATGCGCCGCGCGCGGATGCTACCCAGCGGTGCCAGGCGCTCGCACAGCCAGTCGACGTATTCATTGCGTCTTGCCACCACGGCACGCCTCCGCTCAAGTTTCGGCCAATCTCGCCGAAATCCAATGATAGAGCGCCATCGCGGCGCCTCAGGTGACAAGACTTTACTAGGCTTGGTCGTGGCCGGGAGCTAACATGCCGTTCGTTCGCCGCAATCCTCAGGGAGACATCGTCGCTGTTCTGCGCGACCGCGAGGCGGATGCCGACGAGGAACTTTCCGGCGATCACCCGGACCTACTCAGCTTCATCGGCCGCGATCCTTCCGAGAGCTTTGCAACACTCGATGCCGACTTCATCCGCGTGCTGGAAGACCTGATCGATGCCCTGATCGACAAGGGCGTGCTGCGCGTCACCGACCTGCCCCACGGCGCCCAGCGCAAGCTCAGTGCGCGCAAGGGCTTCCGCCGCAAGGTGATCGGCGCGCTGGATCTGCTCGGCGACAAGGATGTCATCTGAACCCGCGATCGTCACCCGACACAACCGGAACACCTGAATGAGCGAAGCCCAGTCTCAGGCCAAGGCTTGGGAAGTCAACGAACACAGCGCGCATGACGATCCGCTGCTCGACAGCCTCGCTGCGCTCACCCGCATCCATGGCAACCCGTGGACGCACGAGGCCCTGGCGGCAGGTCTGCCGCTGGTCGACAACCGCCTGACGCCATCCCTGCTGGCACGTGCTGCTGCCCGCGCCGGCCTGTCGGCCCGGCTTGTACGGCAAACCCTGCCAGCCGTTCGCGCAGCCCTGCTGCCGGTGATCCTGCTGCTCAATGACGGCCGTGCCTGCCTGTTGCTGGAACTGACGGACACCGGCACGGCGCGCGTCCGCTTCCCGGAAGCCGGAGAAACCGCGGTCGAGATGCCGCAGGACGAACTTGCTGCACTGCACGCCGGGGTGGTCGGGTATGTGCGGCCGCGTTTCCGCTTCGAGGCGCGGGTGCCGGAAGTGGGCAAGGTGCGCGCCCGGCACTGGTTCTGGGGCGCCATTTTCGCGAACTGGCGGCTCTATCGCGACGCGGTGCTCGCGTCAGTCCTGGTGAACATCTTCGCGCTCGCCTTGCCGCTGTTCTCGATGAACGTGTACGACCGCGTCGTGCCGAACCGCGCCGAGGAAACGCTCTGGGTGCTGGCGCTCGGTGCGCTGCTGGTACTCGGATTCGATCTGGCGCTGCGCACCTTGCGTGCCTACATCATCGATACCGCGGCCAAGCGGGTGGACGTTTCGCTGTCGTCGAAGATCCTGGAACGGGTGCTGGGCATGCGCATGGCCTCGCGCCCGGAATCGGTCGGTTCGTTTTCGGCCAACCTGCGCGCCTTCGAGAGCGTGCGGGACTTCATTGCGTCGGCCACCATCACCGCACTGGTCGATCTGCCCTTCGTATTCGTGTTTGCCTTCGTCGTGGCGTGGCTGTCGCCCTGGCTGCTGCTGCCCGCCTTCTTCGGCGCGGTGATCGTGCTCTTCACCGCCTTCGTGGTGCAGGACAAGATCCACGAACTGACCGAGACCAGCTACCGCGCAACCGCCCAGCGCAATGCCACGCTGATCGAGAGCCTGGTCGGCATCGAATCGATCAAGACCTCGGGCGCCGAAGGCTGGATCCAGCGGCGCTGGGAACGCACGACGCTGTTCCTCGCGCAGGTGGGCAGCAAGATGAAGCTGCTCTCGTCGCTGATCGTCAATTTCTCGCAGACCGTTCAGCAGGCCGTGTCGATCGTCGTCGTCATCGTCGGCGTCTACCTGCTGCTGGACGCCAAGCTGTCGATGGGCGGCATCATCGCTGCAAGCATGCTGACCGGACGGATGCTCGCGCCGCTCGGGCAGGTGGTCGGGCTGTTGCTGCAGTATCACAACGCGCGCACGGCGCTGGCCGGTGTCGAGTCACAGATGAAGCTGCCGGTGGAACGACCGGACGACGCGCCCTTCCTGCACCGCGCGGCCTTCCGCGGCGAGATCGAATTCCGCGACGTCAGCTTCAACTACCCGGGACGCGATCAATACGCACTGCGGCGCGCCAGCTTCCGCGTCAGCCCGGGGGAAAAGGTTGGCATCATCGGGCGCGTGGGGTCGGGCAAGACGACGCTAGAAAAACTCATTCTTGGCCTCTACCAGCCGAGCGATGGCGCGGTGCTGATCGATGGCATCGACGCGCGCCAGATCGACCCTGCGGAATTGCGGCGTTCGATCGGCTTCGTGCCACAGGACGGTACCCTCTTCTACGGCAGCCTGCGCCAGAACATCGCGCTCGGCGCCCCCTTCGCTGACGATGCGGCGATTCTGGCGGCGGCGGATGTCGCCGGCGTCACCGAATTCGCCAACGCCCATCCGCGCGGTTTTGACATGCCGATCGGCGAGCGCGGCGAATCGCTGTCGGGTGGCCAGCGTCAGGCAGTGGCAATCGCCCGCGCCCTGCTCAACGACCCACCGATGCTCTTGCTCGACGAACCCACCAGCAATATGGACCACCAGAGCGAGGAACGCTTCAAACGCCAGTTGCGCGAATACGCCAGGGCCAAGACGCTGCTGGTCGTGACCCACCGTACCGCACTGCTCGACCTGGTCGAGCGCCTGATCGTCATCGACAACGGTCAGATCGTCGCTGACGGGCCCAAGGCGCAAGTGGTCGAAGCCCTGCAGCAAGGTCGAATCGGGAGGGCGCACTGATGGCACTGCACCCGCCCGCCTTCATCCGGCGCATCGGTGACTGGTCTTTCCGCAAGACCACCGGCGCGCTCGACAACCTGCTGCGCATTGCCAGTCGCGGCGATCTGCACGACGAAGCGGACTTCCTCGCCGACGCCGACTGGGCAATCGCCGAACAGACGCCGCGCGGCGCACGCCTCGCAGTTTGGATCTCGCTCGCCGCGGTGCTGGTGCTGATCCTGTGGGCCGCGTTTGCCAAGATCGACGAAGTCACGCGTGGCGATGGCAAGGTCGTGCCCTTCTCCGAGAACCAGATCATCCAGAGCCTGGACGGCGGCATCGTGCAGCAGATCCTGGTGCGCGAAGGCCAGACGGTAGAGAAGGGCCAGTTGCTGCTGAAGATCGACCCGACCCGCTTCGTCTCGTCGCTGCGCGAGAACCGCTCGCAGTACCTGTCGCTGCTCGCCAAGGCCGCGCGCCTGGAAGCCATCGCCGAGGGCAAACCCTTCGTGCCGCCACCGCAAGCGCTGCAGGAAGTTCCCGAGGTGGTCGCGCAAGAGAGCGCGGCCTACGAATCCAAGCGCCAGGAAGTTGAAGCGACGGTCGGTATTGCCCGCCAGCAGCTCACGCAGCGCACCCAGGAACTCAACGAGGTGCGCGCGCGTCGGGAGCAGGCCTCGCAAAGCTACGACCTGACTGCACGCGAGCTGGAGGTGACGCGCCCGCTGACCAAGACCGGCGCCGTGTCGGATGTGGAGTTGCTGCGGCTCGAACGCGATGTAGCCCGCTTCCGCGGTGAGCGCGATGCGGCCAGTGCGCAGATCCCGCGCATCCAGGCAGCGATCGGTGAAGCGCAGCGCAAGATCCAGGAAGTCGAACTGCAGATGAAGAACCAGGCGCGCTCCGAGCTTTCCGACACCAATGCCAAGCTGGGCACCTTGTCGGAAGGCAGCGTCGCGCTCGCAGACCGGGTCAAGCAATCCGAGGTACGCGCGCCGATGCGCGGCACCGTCAAGCAGTTGTTCGTCCACACCGTGGGCGGCGTGGTGCAACCCGGCAAGGAAGTGATCGCGATCGTTCCGACCGACGACGCACTGCTGCTCGAAGCCCGCGTCCAGCCCCGCGACATTGCCTTCCTGCGGCCGGGCCAGAAGGCGCAGGTGAAGTTCACCGCCTACGACTTCTCGATCTATGGCGGCCTTGAAGGCACGCTGGAGCAGATTGGCGCCGACACCGTCGTCGACGAAAAGGGCAACGCCTTCTACGAGGTGCGGGTACGCACCACCACCAGCACCATCGGGCCGAAGAAGTTGCCGATCATTCCCGGCATGGTGGCGGAGGTCGACATCCTGACCGGCAAGAAGTCGATCCTGACTTACCTGCTCAAGCCCGTGATTCGCGCCAAGGCGGCGGCGCTCACCGAACGATGACCGCACCGACGCTCGTCCTCGCCACCCATGACGATCACCTCGCCCGCCGCTGGCACGCGCTGGGCGGGCGCTGGCCGATCGTGCGCGCAAACCGCTTCGATGCGCTACCCGCGGGCGCCCGGCTGGCGCTGATCGACGCCACCCTGCCCGACCTGCCACCCTTCGAAGACCCGCGCTGGCAGCAGCTTTCCCACAGCCTGCGCATGGTGTTTGCAAGCAGTCAGCCGAACGATGCAGAGGGGCTGGGCGCAATCGACGCCGGTTGCACCGGTTACTGCCACGCCTTTGCGTCGCTCGAACAACTGACGCAGGTGCTGGACGTCGTCGAAGCCGGCGAGCTTTGGGTCGGGAAATCCATCCTCAACCGGCTGCTCAAGGCAGTCGGCACGCGCGCCGCGCCGACCGCCGCGCCGGGCTGGGCGGCCGGACTCACCGAACGCGAAATCGAAGTCGCGCGTCGCGCCGCGCTGGGCGAGGCCAATGCCGATATCGCCATCGCGCTGTCGATCACCGAGCGCACGGTCAAGGCGCACCTGTCGTCGATCTTCGAGAAACTCGGCGTCAGCGACCGCCTGCAGCTCGCGCTGCGGGTGCACGGCATCAAATAACGCCGCCGTGTAACACCGTTTCACAACTCGCCCGCCGGCGACTGTCCTTGAGTACGATGCGCCGCCCCACCGAGGCGGCGTATTTTCTGGGGCATTCTGAATCAATCCGTTCCGGAGAACTCTGATGGCCACCACCACGATCCGCGCCGAAGGTCTTGTTGCCCGACTCGAAGGCAAAGCCTGGATTCGCAACGCAGACGGCAGTCAGCATGCGATTCACGTCGGCGACCGCATCGCCGAAGGTCAGGTCATCGTGACCGAGAACGGCGCGGTGGTGGAACTGCGCGGTGTGCATGGCGACCCGGTAACGCTGGGCGGTGGTCGCGAAGTGCTCGCCGACGCCACGCTGCTGACGCAGGAGGCGCCTCCGGCACAAGAGGCGGCGGTCGCGCCGGCCGACGGTGATATCGACAAGGTCATCGCATCGCTCAACGCCGGAACCGATCCGCTGGCAGAACTCGACGCAACCGCTGCGGGCCTCGGCGCCGGCGCGCAGGGCGAAGGTCATGGTTTCGTCCGCCTGCTGCGCATCACCGAAGGTGTCGACCCGCTCGCTCTGCCAACCAACACAGCCGCCGCGACGTCCGACGACACCCGCATCGGCCTCGGCGACCCGATACTGAACCAAGCGCCGGAAACCACGCCCGCCACGCTCACCCTGCCCGAAGATGGCAGTACGGGCTTCACGCTCGACGGCCTGATCCGCGACCCGAACGGTGACACGGTCACCCTGGTCGGCGAACCGACCGCCAGCGTCGGCGTAGTGACGCGCAACCCGGACGGGACTTTCACCTACACCCCGCCGGCCGACTTCAACGGCCCCGCCACGATCACCTACACCGTCAGCGACGGTCGCGGCGGCGTCACCACCGGCACGATCTCGGTCGAGGTCACGCCGGTCAACGATGCCCCGAAGGCGACCGACGTGTCGGTCACGACGCTGGAAGATACCCCGGTCGCTGGCCGCACCCCGGGATCAGACGTTGATGGTGACCCGCTGAGCTTCAGCAAGGGCACCGACCCGGCGCACGGTACGGTTACCGTTAACACCGACGGCACCTGGGTCTACACGCCCGGCAAGAACTACAACGGCGCCGACAGCTTCACCGTGACGGTATCCGACGGCCATGGCGGGGTGACAACCGCGACCGTGAACGTCGGCGTTACGCCGGTCAATGACGCGCCGGTCACCACCGATCTGGCGCTCACCACGCCGGAGGACACCCCGGTCAGCGGCCAGGTCACCGGCTCGGATGTCGATGGTGACACCTTGAGCTACACCAAGGGTTCGGATCCGGCCCACGGCACCGTTGTCGTCAATGCCGACGGCACCTTCACCTACACCCCGGGCAAGGACTACCACGGCGCCGACAGCTTCACCGTCACCGTCTCCGACGGCAACGGTGGCACGACCACCGCGACCGTGACGGTCGGCGTCACGCCCGTCAATGACGCGCCAGTCACCAGCAACCTGGCGCTCACCACGCCGGAAGACACCCCGGTCAGCGGCCAGGTCACCGGCTCGGATGTCGATGGTGACACCTTGAGCTACACCAAGGGTTCGGATCCGGCCCACGGCACCGTTGTCGTCAATGCCGACGGCACCTTCACCTACACCCCGGGCAAGGACTACCACGGCGCCGATACCTTCACGGTCACCGTCTCCGACGGCAACGGTGGCGCTACTACCGCGACCGTGACGGTCGGCGTCACGCCCGTCAATGACGCACCGGTCACCACCGATCTGGCGCTCACAACGCCAGAGGACACCCCGGTCAGCGGCCAGGTCACCGGCTCGGATGTCGATGGTGACACCTTGAGCTACACCAAGGGTTCGGATCCGGCCCACGGCACCGTTGTCGTCAATGCCGACGGCACCTTCACCTACACGCCGGGCAAGGACTACCACGGGGCCGACAGCTTCACGGTCACCGTCTCCGACGGCAACGGTGGCACTACTACCGCGACCGTGACGGTCGGCGTCACGCCCGTCAATGACGCGCCAGTCACCAGCAACCTGGCGCTCACCACGCCGGAAGACACCCCGGTCAGCGGCCAGGTCACCGGCTCGGATGTCGATGGCGACACCTTGAGCTACACCAAGGGTTCGGATCCGGCCCACGGCACCGTTGTCGTCAATGCCGACGGCACCTTCACCTACACCCCGGGCAAGGACTACCACGGCGCCGATACCTTCACGGTCACCGTCTCCGACGGCAATGGTGGCACCACCACCGCGACCGTGACGGTCGGCGTCACCCCGGTCAATGACGCACCTGTTGCAAACAACCTCAACCTGACGACGCAGGAAAACACGCCAATCAACGGCAAGGTGATCGCGACCGACGTTGATGGTGACGCACTCAGTTTCGCGAAGGCGTCGAATCCGGCGCATGGTTCGGTGGTCATGCACGCCGACGGCACGTTTACGTACACCCCGTCGGCCAGCTACACCGGAAGTGACAGCTTCAAGGTGAGCGTCTCGGACGGCCATGGCGGCACGACGAGTGCCACGGTCTTCATCGGCATCCAGGCCCCGAATCACCCGGCCATCATCACCGGTGCCGACACTGGCTCGGTCACCGAAGACACCACGCTGACCGCCGCGGGCAAGCTCGATGTCACCGACGTCGATGCCGGCCAGTCGAGCTTCGTCGCCGGCAGCCACACCGGCACCTATGGTTCGCTCACCATTGATGCGGCCGGCAACTGGACCTACGCGCTCGACAACGCAGCCGCCAACGTCCAGCAGCTCAAGACCGGTGAGACCGTCACCGACACCATCACTGTCACCAGCGCCGACGGCACCTCCCACGCGATCGTCGTGAGCGTGCATGGCACCGACGAGACCACCACCACCGGCTCGGGCACCGTGCAGGAAGATCTGGTGCTGACCAGCGCCGGCACGCTGACCACCACCGGCGTGAACACCTTCGTGCCCACCACCCTCAACGGCACCTGGGGCGATCTGGTCGTTGCCGCCGACGGCAAGTGGACCTACACGCTGCACAACGGCGATGCGGCCGTGCAGGCGCTCGCCGGCGGCAGCTCGCAGACCGAGCATTTCACCGTGGGCGTCTCCGACGGCACCACTACCTCGGTCGACATCACCGTGCTGGGCACCAACGACGGTGCGGTCATCACCGGCACCGACACCGGCTCGGTCACCGAAGACACCACGCTGACCGCCGCGGGCAAGCTCGACGTCACCGACGTCGATGCCGGCCAGTCGAGCTTCGTCGCCGGCAGCCATGCCGGCACCTACGGCTCGCTTACCATTGATGCGGCCGGCAACTGGACCTACGCGCTCGACAACGCAGCCGCCAACGTCCAGCAGCTCAAGACCGGTGAGACCGTCACCGACACCATCACTGTCACCAGCGCCGACGGCACCTCCCACGCGATCGTCGTGAGCGTGCATGGCACCGACGAGACCACCACCGCTGGTTCGGGCTCCGTGCAGGAAGACCTGGTGCTGACCAGCGCCGGCACGCTGACCACCACCGGCGTGAACACCTTCGTGCCCACCACCCTCAACGGCACCTGGGGCGATCTGGTCGTTGCCGCCGACGGCAAGTGGACCTACACGCTGCACAACGGCGATGCGGCCGTGCAGGCGCTCGCCGGCGGAAGCTCGCAGACCGAGCACTTCACCGTGGGCGTCTCCGACGGCACCACTACCTCGGTCGACATCACCGTGCTCGGTACCAACGATGCTGCCGCAATTACCGGCAACACCACCGGCACGGTGACCGAGGATGTCGCGGTTTCCGGTGGCAACCTCACGACGTCGGGCAGCTTGGCAGTGAGCGACGTGGATTCGGGCGAAGCGGTCTTCGCAACGCCTGCGACGCTCGCCGGCACCTACGGCACCTTCACCTTCAACACCACCACCGGTGCCTGGACCTACGCCGCGAACAACAGCCAATCGGCCATCCAGTCGCTGGGCGCAGGTCAGTCGCTGACCGATTCGATCACGGTGAAGTCCGCTGACGGCACCGCGTCGCAAGTCATCAGCGTCACCATCAACGGCGCCAACGACGGCGCCACCATCGGTGGCACCGCCACCGGCACAGTGGTGGAAGCCGGCGGTGTGGCGAATGCGATTGCCGGTACGCCGAACGCCTCCGGCACGGTGACAGTGTCGGATGCCGATGCAGGCCAGTCCGGCTTCCAGGCCGTCGCGCCCGCTTCGCTCAACGGCACCTACGGTACCTTCACCTTCAACGCCGCGAC